>JBDNHP010000062.1:0-7702 GCA_041688765.1 Flavobacteriales bacterium | reverse complement strand
TTTGATCAACCATGATTCCTTGCTGATTGATAAGCAGTAAATCAGATTTTGGAGGTTCATCGGGAAGTGAAAAAGGCTCTTTTCGCACAACAACCATATCAGGCCAACCATCCTTATTGAAGTCTCCGGTGAAAATATCTTTTTCTTCATCGTCTGAGTTAGCAACGCTAAAAAGCTGAAGTCGGTTTTCGGTATCGTCCAGCCAATCGAGCCATTGAGCATTAGAAACAGTGGAGATTAAGATTACAGCGACAGCGAATAAAACACGCAAAGCAGAAATGGATTTCATCATTGGTCTAAGAATAGATCGGTTAAAAAATAAAGACCAAAGCCAAGCTTACGACAATGATCCAAATCAGCAGGGAATATACAAAGGATTTTGATTATTCCATAACCAGAACGGCAGCTTTTGGCCATTCGGGTTCTGTGAGGATTAATTCATTTCCAATGATCTCATAAGACTGCATATTTCTTAATGCACGTTGAAACAAGTTTTCAGTATCGGAATCAGCACAAGAATTCATGGTTGCGAAGATGTTGTTAGATTTAATATTTCCACTACCACTTAATTCAAATTTGCCGGTTATGTTGTTGCATCCTGAATTTCCGCGGAGCTTTAATGTGGCTGACTCAAAGGTGACATGAGGGCTCACATCTAAGCCTTTTCCAGCCTCTACCGGTTTTTCGTAGAGTTCAACAAGTCTCCACTTTATATCAATAATGTTTGCTTCAGATTTTTTCAAAACGTATTCCCCTGCCAGTTCACCAACAACTAATTCGCCGTTTAAATCAAGTTGAGTAAGTTGGTTCTCTCCAACAAAAAACTTAACTGGATTTTCCTTAATATCAAGCGAAATGTGTGAGCCTATGGCATTCCAGGTAAATGTTCCAGATTGTGAAAGGACCTCATTACTTTTACCCAAATATTTGGATTCAATATTAAATGTTAAATCATTATTTAATGTGACCTTAGTCTCAATTCCAGCACAATCAGCACATGGGAGAATTCCGTTGTAAGTACCTTTCCAATCAAGAGAATTTTGACTGTTATCTAATGAGATTACTTTTTCATCAACATTTTCAGTTGTCGATTTTACCTCTTTAACTTCTTTCTCAGCACATGAAAAAAGACTAAATAATAAAATTATACTTAGATAATTAATCTTTGGGGATATCATAGATAATTAATTTTTGGGTAAAAATACAAAATCATGATTGGGTTATGGCAATTATCTGCCCCTAAACGTTAAACCTGGTTCAAACAGGAAACACGAGGAACTAAATTTAGTGGAGCTATGGACTTAGCGTTTGATGGTATGAAATGATGCCTATACTTGAGTACTTTTGTTGCTCGATTTGTCTAGGTCTCGGAAGATGTTGAGGTATTATAGGTCATTTTATTCGTCATTTACCGGACTGCCAAAGGAGGTTTGGTGGCTGGCGTTAGTTACTTTGATTAACAGAGCGGGGACTATGGTTATTCCGTTTCTATCACTGTACCTCAATAAGGGATTGGGTTTTTCGCTTTCAGAGGTAGGCTGGGTAATGACAGCATTTGGTTTAGGCTCTGTTTTGGGCTCATGGATGGGCGGTATTTTCACCGATCGAATTGGTGCGTACAAAGTGATGATAATCAGCCTGATTTCTTCCGCAGTATTGTTTGTATTACTCCAGTACTTCCACTCATTTTGGGGGATCTGTATAGGCGTGTTTTTAGTTATATCGGCGGCTGATCTTTTCAGGCCGGCAGTGATGGTGGCCTTAGGATCTTATAGTTCAGCTCAAAACAGAACGCGATCAGTTACGCTTATAAGATTAGCCATTAACCTTGGTTTTGCCTTAGGACCTGCGGCAGGGGGATTAATTATTGCTAATTTAGGTTATTCAGGATTGTTCTGGGTTGATGGAGTAACATGCTTTGTTGCCGGAGTTGTGTTGTTGAGAGTGTTGCGACCGAGTAAGTCCAAGCCTGTGGTGCAGGAGATAAACGAGGCGCCTTTGTCTGCCTACAAAGACGGCACATATTGGATTTTCTTTGCCGGAATGGCCTTATTTGGCTTTGTATTTCTTCAGTTATTCAGCACGGTTCCGCTATTTTATAAGGATATTGCGCAGCTAGATGAAAAATCCATTGGTTTACTTATGGGATTAAACGGGCTGTTGATATTTGTTTTTGAAATGCCTTTGGTGAAATTTCTCGAATCGAAAGGATGGTCGCCTACTTCAATTATTATCGCTGGTGGAACCATGGTTGCAGCCTCGTTCTTATTGCTCACTTTTAGTGTTGCAAGCACCCTGATAGTATTGAGTGTTTTATTAATTACGTTAGGTGAAATGTTTGCGTTTCCATTTTCGAACACCTTTGCCATTGAACGCTCCAAGAAAGGTAAAAGAGGCCAGTATATGGCCTTGTATATGATATCATTTTCGCTCTCGCATATTTTAGGGCATAATTCAGGAATGCAATTAATTGATTGGAAAGGGTATCAATTTACCTGGTATGTTATGGCGATAATTATGATTGCTTGTATTGTTTTGATGATTTGGCTCAAAAGAAGAGTCAGATCCGAAAATCAATTGCTGATATCACAACAATAATGATTTAGACGAAAAAATGATTTGCTACATTGCAAGCTATGGCGATTAGAGTGTTGGTGATTAGTGATTACAGGCCGACTTCATCCGTGAGGCCGGAAGCCGAAATTTTTGTGCAACTGGCTCAAATGGGTTTTGAAGTTGATATTATGACCTACGGCGAATCCTGGTATTGTGAGCGATTCAGAAATGCCGGCATAAATGTCATTGATTTTCACCCTAGAGAGAAATTTAGCAGAAGGGAAAGTGATTTTGTTCGGTCCAAAATAAATGAACGGAAGTACGATATTATTCATTTGTTTAATAGCAAAGCAATAATCACGGGGCTTCGTGCTGCTAAAGGGCGAAATGTTAAAATTGTTCTATACCGTGGATACACCGGCAACATTCATTGGTACGATCCCACCGCTTATCTCAAATTTCTGAATCCTAGAGTGGACAAAATTATGTGCCTTGCCAAATCAGTTGAAGAGTGGATTGCGAAACAAATGCGGCCTTCTCATCGTCATAAACTGATTACAATTAATAAGGGGCATTCGCTGGAGTGGTATGAAGGAACTGAACCGGCAAATCTTACAGAGCTTGGAATTCCGAAGGGAGCATTTGCTATTTCAGTTGTTGCCAATGCCAGACCCATGAAGGGGATCATCTATCTGGTGCAGGCGCTGCATTTATTACCCCCCGGTTTGCCTATTCATTTTCTTTTGATTGGAAATGGTATGGACGACCCTCAATTCAGGAATTACATTGACAGCAGCTCCTATAAAGAAAATGTACACTTACCGGGATTTAGGAAGGATGTATTAAATATTGTTGCCGCAACAAACTTGTTTGTATTGCCATCAATTAAAGGCGAGGCGATAACTAAAGCCGTTATTGAGGCGATGTCATTGGGAGTTATGCCGGCGATTTCAACAGTGCCGGGAAATAGAGAACTTGTGATCCATGAAAAATGCGGATTGGTTTATCCAATGAAAGACCCGCAAGGAATTGCCGATGCCATTTTAAGGGCATATAGCGAACCTGAATTTTGTAAAAAAATGAGTTCTGCCGCAAAAGAGCAAATTGAGCGCAACTTCAACACTAAGGACACGGCGCTCAAAGTGGCCGCGATGTACAGAGAATTGCTTTCCGGCAAGAAATTGTAGCGTATCTTTTTAAGTAAAGATCCAGCTATCAGCAAGGAAATTATTGAATAAAAAGCTAGTCCAGATCACATTAAACAAAAGTGTAATCCATGACAAAACTTGCCAATAAGTGTTGCGGCTTAGGTTAATCTGGATCAATAAAAAGCAAGCCAAGATCACAATATAAAAACCGGCATCAAAAAACTCCCAATCTCCGGCATAAGGCAGTTTGGACACAATAACAAAAGCGGTAAGAGCAAGCGCCAAATAGCCTAAAATAGCTCTTGGCAGCACGTTGGATTGTATTTTATCAAAAGATGAAAAAGCCAATACAAAGAACATGGGAGTACACAAAATATATCGAAACAATCCGTTCAAACTTCCACCTTGGAAAAACAAAATATATAAACATGTGCCTGCAACAAATGCAAGACAAGATATTTGAATGAATTCTGTTTTAGTTACGGAGGTGTCGGGCGTTTTGAATGCACTGATAACCTGAGGGATGAATAAAAATATAAAGAAGGGAAAGACAATCAAAAGTGTGGCTATATTCATTCCGAACCCTTCATGTGACCAGTCATAGAAAACCGCCGGCATTCTAAATACATGTCCCCAGCGTTCTTGAGCCTTCATAAAAGCAAACAAAGAATCACTTCCCTCACCCCATTGATAAAGCATGACCGTGAAAGTCCCTGCAATCATTGGAATAGCAAAGAAAGAGAAGCGACTGATTCCCTTGGAGAAGGAACGGCTTTTGATCATGGTGTAAATGGCACCAACAAGTAGAGCAAGCAAGAAAATAGTTACAGATGGCCGCACTGTACCAGCTATAAAAAGGCCAATGAATAGCAGCCAGTATTGTTTTTTAACAAATCCAAAAAAAGCAGCTGAAATAGTGAGAAAGAACAGTCCTTCGGTATATGGAATGATAAAGGCAATTGTTCCTGGAAAGGCCAGACTAATTAATGCTGCTTGAAAAGAATCTTTTGGAGGAGCAAATGCAGCGATCAACAATAGCAGCCCAATTACAAATAATATAAAATTTAGTATTGGGATGAATTTATTGGGAATTTTCAATGTTCTCAAGAGAATAGGGAATGCAGGAAAAAAGGCATAGATATAATCACCCTTGGCCAAATTTTGATTGTATCCATGATCTCGAATTAACAAATAGTGAGCGGCATCCCAGTGTATGAGATTGGAATCTGTTACTGCCAAAAATGGTTCACGCACACGTTGCAAGCCAGAATCTGTTTTGGCCCATGTATCACTTAGCAATCCGATGCTGCGATCGTAAACGTTTTCTTTTTGCAGTAATAGGTGCACTACAATGAAAAGGAGAATAAATACTACTACTGGTATTAGTGCACGCATATAGGGGCAAGTTACATGCAAAATAAAAGGGGCAACATATCGTCGCCCCTTTTTATCAATAGTGTTCTGCTGATTACTGCTTCACAAATCGTGATACAGAACCGTTTTCTGTTTGTAATACATAAACTCCGGCAGGGAGTTTAGAAATATCGATGGTTGTAGAGCCAGCGCTAAGATTAAATGAGGTATGTACAATTCTTCCACTGATGTCTGCGATTCTGATACCACCCACAAGATTTTCTGCGGTAATGGTAATTTGATTGTTAGCAGGATTAGGGAATACGCTTATGTTAGAACCTATTTGTTCTTCAACACCAATAACTTCTTCAACTACAAGATCGTTTGTAATTCGGAAATACACCATATCATTCAAATCTGCGGGATCCAAATCACCACGAACGGAGAGTCCTGGTTCAAAGTCACGCTGAAATAAAATATGCACATAGTCATCTACTACATAAGCCATGGAAGGGAAAGAAACCTCATATCCATCAAAATCTTCATCAGGAGTAACGTCTAAAGCTTCAGACCAAGTATCGCCCCCATCTTCTGATTTGATAATGTATAGGTGCCTGTAGTTTTGGGTGCTGGTAGCGTGGGATTCAACTACACCAGCATAGGAAACGTATAAACTTCCATCTTCACCTTCAGCTATTTGAGGCATGCCTGTTAAGCTCAAGAAATATTGACCAATATCATCCACAAAACCAAGCACACCATCCCCATCAATATCTACAGCATAAGTGATGTCAACATAATTTCCGGCACCCCAACCTTCTTGCCAATAAGCCAGTCCATCAGTAAAAGGAAAATAGCTCCATGCATCGTCACCAAGTACATCATCCAAGTAACGCATATTTCCCCAAAGAACATGGGTATTCATGTCTGAATCTATGAACAGAGCACCAGAATTGTCAGTGTTATACAAAGTATCAGCGATTAGATCACCATTGAGGTCGATTATTTCATCATCACCGGTGTACAAATCAACTTCGAAATCAACAAAAATTTCTTTAACCCAGTTGTCGCCATTGTCTTCAGACACCATCAGATACGAATCTGAAAATGAATTAAACACTGCAATAACTACCTTTTCGCCTCTTGCATGAATGGCGTACGAATCTGCTCGATTTCCAATAAAGAAATCACTTCCCATTCCGTCTAAAACTTCGTCGGAAATATCCCAGGTTTGGCCACCGTCTTGTGATCTCCAGTAAACAATTGCACCATCAAGTCCTTCAAAAGTAACCGTAGGCACTTGTGTTTGGTTACCTGCAGGTGAAGTGAGCGCAATCATGTGTATTGAATTACCATCAGCACCACCAGCGACGGCACGAGGCCAAACAATTCCTTCAGGCGCAATAGAAGTAATAACATCACTAGTCCAAGCATCTCCGAAATTAGCTCGAGAAAGCATATTTAAGCTGGTAGGGAAATCATGATTAATAATTACCTCTTTTCCGCTTGAAAGATGAAGGAGTGAAGGCCAGCCAGTTCTAACTGCCTCAAGCCTTTCTGTTGGGATGTCCGGCCAAGTTTCAACATTGGTTGCGTTGTAACCTGTGCCACGATCGCTATAAACAGACTGTTGGAAGCTTTGCGTCCATGCTGTTGCTTTTACGCTTCCATTATTTACGATACGATTTTGTACCGAGCTATTGGATTGTAAATCGTAATATGACGCACCAACCACCCACTGAGTATATTCTCTTGGGTTATGTAACAATGAGGGAATTTTTTCAGGCATAGCTCCTTGGGCATTAGACTCTCCAGCGCTCACTTCAATAACCGAAGGAACGTATTTTGAAATAGGATACGTCTTATTTTCAAGGCTCTGTCGCATTGGCGTCTGCGCCAAGGCAACTACGGAGAGAAAAAGAAGTGCTAATGTGTAGATTTGTTTCATTGTTTATGGGTTTGGTTAAATGGTCCTGCTTTTGCGGCATCTTTCTGTTAATTGCAGACAGGTGCAGCAAGTTACTAAGTTTACAATTAGATCACAATTATTTAATAACTTCTTTAGCTCAAAGTTGCGAGGCTAAAATGTTAGCGGAGTGCAAAAATCTCTTTTCATTGGACAGCCCGAATAGCCTTAAATATCAGAATAACAACAAGATATCGAAATATTGAATTGATTTTTGTCAATTAAATTTAACTAGGTAGATTGTATGCACATCCTCACTAACAAACTTGAAATAGGTTGTAAACTCTTCATTTCTGAGTTCCCAATCTCCAACAAGATAATAAGCCTCGGGATTGTCGTTTGTTCTCACAAGGGTTAGAATTTCTTTCCGATTTGCCTCAATCACGTAAGTAAAAGAATTGTGTAAATAGGTGTTTGGTTCAGGAGAAGTGTGTAATCTATAAAGGTAAAGTGGCTGTCCCCTTGTGATATTAACCACCTCCAGTGCATCATCATTTAAGAGCTCATTCTTTTCTGCTCTTGTAGGCAGAATGAACCAATCAAATCCAATTCGAGCAATCACAAGTCCTAAAATAATTAAAGCAGCCCTGAGAGGCGCTTGATTCTTATAGAAATAAAGCAAAACGGCAAGACTTGAGGAAATGATGAGAGCGACAGGAATGCCGTATGGGATATCTGA
>JBDNHP010000509.1:0-4048 GCA_041688765.1 Flavobacteriales bacterium | reverse complement strand
AATTAACTATTTCTTCACCAATCAACTCATCAGTTACAGCATTATAGACACGGAAGCCTGGATAATTAAAACTTTCCATAGAGTTATTCGTGACTTCAATCGTAATGAAATCCATATCGAATCCATTAAGTGTTACACCTTCAATGATAAGATCATCGCAAGGTCCCTGCGCAAGCGCATCCAATAATAGAATGCTCAATACAGGCAGAAGTAGAAATTTCTTCATTTTCTTGAATTTAAGATATAGCTAATTTACAATGGAATGTATGCCTTACCCCACCTCGAATTTGAGGCTTATTAACATTAAGAATTGGAAAATCAGGATTCCTGCGAACTCATTTTCAAGCCAAAAAGCGCTATATTTCCCCGACAGACCACATTAACAGACTCTGCAACAATGGGAAGGCTTACACTCCTAGTTTCAATATTTACTTTCATTAATTTGGAAGAAACGCTTGCCCAAACCTATTTCTTGAATGGCACAGCTCAGGCAATTGGCGAGGATTGTTATCGCTTAACCACCACTTTGGGCAATCAAAATGGCACTGTTTGGTATGCCGACCTCATCGACCTCAACGAGCCTTTTGATTTAGAATTCACCATGAATTTCGGAACTCTTGATGGAAACGGCGCTGATGGAATGGTTTTCGTTTTGCAAACCGCCGGAACTGATGCTATCGGAAATACAGGACAAGGAATTGGCTATTCGGGATTTGAACCTTCATTTGGAATAGAATTCGACACCTGGCAAAACTTCGATTTAACTGACCCCTTTGCCGATCACATTGCAATGCTTAGAGATGGAAATGTGGACCACTTAAATGCCAATAATTTAGCTGGTCCCGTTAATGCATCATCGCTTGTAGATAACATTGAAGATGGTTTAGATCATATCGTTCGTATATTATGGGATCCAGATTTGCAAGAGGTGGAGGTTTGGTTTGATTGTGAATTCCGATTAATGCAAGGTGTAGATTTAGTAAATACCATTTTTAATGGACAAAACACTGTTTGGTGGGGATTTACTGGCGCTACAGGCGGGGCATTCAATGACCAAACAGTTTGTTTGCAGGAGAATATTCTCTCTGTTGGTCCAAATGTTACTATTTGTACAGGAGCTTCAACACAATTAATTGCAGCCGGTGATCCTAATGCAGTTTACATCTGGGAACCTATTGATGGACTTGATGACCCAAGCAGTCAAACGCCAATTGCGTCACCTGAAGTAACTACTAACTACACCGTAAGTTACACTGATTTATGTGGGATTGAACGAACAGATGAAGTTACAGTAGAAGTGAGTGATTTGCAGGTTGAAATAGCGAAGCCATTGCTTATTACTTGTGACAATCCTCAAGTGAATTTACAAGCTTCGAACAACTTTAACAATGATATAAACTATAGCTGGAGCACGTCAGATGGTAATATTGTTTCTGGTCAAAACTCATCAAACGCAACGGTAAATGAAGCTGGAACTTACATTGTTGAAGCCAATTTTGATGATGTATGTTTTGATACTTTTAGCATAGTGGTAGATGCTAATGTAAGCACTTACGAAGCTGTAGTTAGCGCTGATGAGAATATAGATTGCAATAATCCTGAGCTCATCATTAACGGCTTTACCAATGGCGAAGATGCTATTTTGAATTGGAATACAGGGGATGGCTCCATTGTAAGTGGCGCTAATACGCTAGAAGTGCTTGTAAACGAAGGTGGCAATTATATTTTCACTGTAACCAATCCGGAAAATGGATGTGATAATCAGGCAGAAATAGAAATCTTAAATAATACCATTTATCCCATTGTTGATGCCGGTGATACAGATACGCTCAACTGCTCTTCGCCTTTTGTGGAATTGAATGGATCTGCTAGTGGACTCGGTAGTTTATCTTATAATTGGACTGCTATTGAAGGCAGTATTATTTCTGGTGGAAATTCATTAAATCCAAATGTTGATGAAGAGGGAATTTATGTATTGAACGTTACGGATGTAAGTAATGGATGTTCAAGTTCGGATGAGGTATTTATTTTCTTTGATGTGGAATCGCTAGTAGATCTCAGTTCACTTGTTTATCCTAATGTTTTCAGTCCAAATAATGACAAGGTAAATGAATTCTTCAAACCATATTTGCTTGATGACCCTAGTTATGATCTGACCGGAATAATGCAAACTTTTGAAATGCAGATTTACAATAGATGGGGAAATTTAGTTTATGAAACAACTGGTTTCCAAAGGTACTGGGATGGCAGTATGAATGATGGTAGCATAGCGAATGAGGGTGTCTATTTTTATTTGATACATTACACTATAGATTGTGGAGATTTAGTGGAAGAAAAAGTGAATGGGACTTTGCAACTGTTGAACTAAACCGTTTTAAAGCCCCTATTTGCTCTGCAATAAAGAAAGAGTCACTCTAAACTAAAGTCCGTTGGAGTATAGCTCAGGCTTCTCAAACTCTTGTTCCTGCATTAGGTTAAAAAATTGTTTTATTATCCAGAATTAATTTATCTGCATTATTTAGAGGCAATTGCTGTCCCTGATATACATGCGTATTAACTGCATTTAACATTATCTGTATATCTTCTTCTGAATGAGGAATTCCTGTAATTGAATCGTCAACTCCAATAATTACAGCACCACCGTCGGCATTAGCAAAAGAAACTGAGGCTTCCCCTATATCTGAACAAATGAACTTTGTTAATCGAAGCTTTTCATTGTCAGGTTTTCCTTCCAATGCAGATTTGAACTCTCTAAAATGACTTTGGCCTAGTATTAAAGTGTTTCTGACTCCATCTGCTAATATTAGCACGTAGTGCACCTGATAATTAAAATTCTTTAGCAAAGTTGCTAAAGCTATTTACTTTTCTGCCAATTTTGGGATCTTATCTATTTGTAAAATCAGCATTTATAAATGTGAGCTTTACAATTCCAGCGAGCCATTATTCCAATCTCAAATAATTTCATTGATACACACAATTGCGGTATAACTCTGAAATTGATTAATACTTCAAACTCAACTCTCCACTGAATTCCCTCGTATACAAAGCATCACAAGTATTTGATAAGGTAATAATGTAGTAATAAACACCTTCTGATAAAAGATCAGCATTGGCATTTTTACCATCCCAAACCAGTTCATCCGGACTTGATTCAAACACCAAATTCCCCCATCTGCTATAAACCTTCATGCTAAAGGAGTCAAAACGATCAGCTATACTTTGGCCTTCTAAATCCTTTAAGTATGGATAGAAAAGATCATTGATTTTATCACCAATCGGACTGAAAACATTGGGAATACGAACATCATCAGGATCAATAAAATCTGTTCCAACATAAGTAACCCAAGTGGTATCTCGACTTGCACACCCCGTTAACTCATCGATAACCGTAAGTACATAAAATCCTTCGGCATCTACATCAGGAAACAAAGTACTGCCTCCACTTTCTACATTTCCACCCTGAATACCCGACCAAGAATAGCTATAGTTGCCATTGGATGAAGACCCTGAAGCATCAAGTGTAATGGTAGGGAACAAACATGTAAGCGTATCGGGATCGGCAATAAATGCAACAGGAGGACTTGGAATTGAAACCATAACATTTACTTCTTCCACACAGCCATCAACCGTAATTACAACATTTACACTTACCTCTTCGCCAAAGTCTTCTAGGTAAATATTCTCCGGAAATTGTTCCGTGGAACTCTCAGGTTCAGCACCAGGTCCGAAATCCCAAAGGAATGTTGCATTATTTATTCCATCGGCTACATCAGCCAAGAAATTAAAATAAGCACCTTCATCATTGCACTCCTCTAGTTCAACGCCTGCAACAGGTAATATATCCGGAGCAATTACAAACACATTTGTTGTGGTATCAGCACATACAAAGCCTGGATTTACAATAAGCGTTACTGTATAAGTTCCCGGTCCGGGATATACAAATAAAGGATCAAACTCTGAGCTTATATCAGTATCAATTCCATCTATTCCAAAATCCCATCCATAAGTGGTACCTCCCACCGAAAGATTTTCAAATTGAATTTCTGTT
>JBDNHP010000508.1:0-2565 GCA_041688765.1 Flavobacteriales bacterium | reverse complement strand
TTGTTGGTGGTGGCGGTGGCGCTGGAAACACTGGTTGTCCAAATGCAGGTGCCGGTGGAAATGGCGGTGGCTTTAATGGAGCTGTTGGTACTTCGTTAATCGGAAATACTGGAGGCGGCGGCGGTGGCCAAGCTTCTGGTGGTGCTGCTGGTACTGCTCCTTCTCAAGCTGGTAGCTTCGGAAATGGTGGTGGTGTATTTGGTCAAAATATCGCCGGTGGCGGTGGTGGCTGGTACGGTGGTGGTGCTGCATTCCGCGCTGGTGGCGGTGGAGGTAGTTCCTATGTCGGTGGTGGCCAATTGGCCGTAACCATCGCTGGACAAAGATCAGGTAATGGTCAAGCTCGTATAATATATACTATCGAACCAGAATGTGTATTAGGATGTACTAATCCTATTGCATTTAACTTTGATCCTTTAGCAAACGTTGATGACGGTTCATGTTTGTACGCAGGTTGCACAAACCCTGTAGCCGCAAACTATGATCCAGGCGCCACAGAAGATGATGGCTCTTGTATTATCGAAGGTTGTACTTTCGATTGGGCTGCTAACTATGACCCTGCGGCTACGCTTGATGATGGCTCTTGTACTTGTTCAGTTCTAGGTTGTACTGATCTTACTGCTTTCAACTATAATGCAAATGCTACTCAAGATGATGGTTCTTGTGTTCCTGTTGTAAATGGATGTACTGTTGCATTGTCTACAAATTACAATGCTGCTGCAAATACTGATGATGGATCTTGTATCCCAATGGTATTCGGTTGCACTAATCCTGCTTCATTTAACTATAACGCAGATGCAAATACAAATAATGGTGGGTGTATTCCTTTCCAACCTGGTTGCACTGATCCTGCAGGGCTTAACTTTAACATCTATGCTAATACCGACGATGGATCGTGTATCCTGAGCGTTAGTGGTTGCACTGATGGTTGCGCCTTGAACTTCGAGCCAGCAGCAACTTTGGATGATGGCTCATGTATCTTCGGAAACCCTTGTGGTGAAAACACTTATTGGGATGATGCTTTACAACAGTGTGTGGCAATCGGAACTTGTCCTGGTGACTTGAACTTCGATGGATTCGTTAACACTGCCGATTTACTTATATTCTTAACTTCATTCGGCCTTAGCTGCGAACAAATTCTAGGTGAATAAGAACTAAGAAATAACCCATATTTAATATTAAATTAATTTACCGATAACATGGTGAAAAGGCTGGAATAAGGCCTTTTCGCTTGTCTAACCAAAATCAATTAGTAATAATGAAACAATTGAGTCTTTTTCTGACACTTATTGTGTCAGCGCTTGGGATGGTGTCGTCCTACGGCCAATCTGGCTGTACCGTCCCAAATGCGTGTAACTACGATCCGCTTGCGGTCGTAAATGACGGCTCATGTTTGTGGACTCTTGACTGCGCAGGTAACTGTGGTGGAACTTACGTGCTTGATGCATGTAATAACTGCTACGACCCTAATGCAGGAAATGGTCAGATCCAGTTCAATTATTCTGGATCTATCGAATTCTGGACCGTTCCGGCGGGAGTTACTCAAATCACTGTTGACGCTTATGGCGCACAAGGTGGTTACAGTTGTGGAAACCAAGGTGGACTTGGTGCTCGTATTCAGAGCACTATTAGTGTCACCCCTGGCGACCAACTGAAAATCCTAGTTGGACAAAAAGCTCAGGACGTGAGCAACGCTGCCGGTGGCGGTGGAGGTACATTCCTCGCTACCTCAGCAAACGTCCCGCTACTTGTTGCCGGAGGCGGTTCCGGTGCAACATGTAGTAGCCAAGGACAGCCAGGCCAAACTACTGAGTTCGGCACTGCCGGACAAAGTTGCGGTGGTAATGGAGGTGTAAATGGAAATGGCGGTGGTGATGCTGCTGGTTGCGGAAGCGGTGCTGGTGGAGGCGGAGGCTTCTACAGCAACGGCTCTAGCGGCGGAAATTATGGCTACCAATTCGGTTACGGTTTCGTAAACGGTGGTGCAGGTGGAACCAGTGCTACAGGAAACGCTTATGGTGGTTTCGGTGGCGGTGCTGGTACTCACAGTAGCAACACAGGAGGCGGTGCCGGCGGTGGTTATTCCGGTGGTGGTGCTCCGTATCATGGAAATGGATACTCCGGTGGTGGAGGTGGTTCATTTAACGCTGGCAGCTTATTACTGGCTCAATCAGGTGTGAGATACGGAAATGGAACTTTAACCATCTCTTATTCTTCAATCCCAGTTTGTAATCCCGGTTGCACTGATCCGATTGCTGATAACTATGATCCAATTGCAAATTTCGATAACGGAACGTGTAACTACGATTTTGGATGTATCGATGCAGCGGCTTGTAACTACGATCCTATAGCAATAATTGATGACGCATCTTGTATCTATACAATAGACTGCGCTGGTACATGTGGTGGAACTTATGTTCTCGATGACTGCGGCAATTGTTTCGATCCAAATGTTCAAGGAAATATTCAATTCAACTATACAGGTGCCTATGAAACCTGGACTGTACCTGCTAACGGCATATATCATATCGAGGCTTATGGCGCTCAAGGTGGAACCGTAAACGG
>JBDNHP010000507.1:0-4316 GCA_041688765.1 Flavobacteriales bacterium | reverse complement strand
TTATTTCTATATTACCTTCAACAGTTGATGTTGGCTGTGGCGGTAATTGTGATGGCGAGGCAGAAGTGGAAGTGAGCGGTGGAGTGGGACCTTATGATTTTGAGTGGAATGATAATCCATTTCAACAAAACGATGAATTATGCGCTGGCGATAATGTTCTTGTTGTTACCGATGCAAATGGCTGCACTGATACCTTGGAAATTGTGATTGACGAGCCGGATCCTCTTCAGATTTTGATTAATGCAAATCCGGTTACTTGCACAGGTATGACCGATGGTAGCGCAGCAGTTGTTGCTGTTGGTGGCACGGGTGAAATTACCCTTGATTTGTATGGACTAGATCCTGCTGATCTCAACAATCTTCCGGAAGGTGAATACCCTGTATCAGCCTACGATGAAACGGGTTGCGTTGCCAATGATACCATATTTATTCCAGCTGCAATTATTTCGGATATGGAAATTCAAATCTTTACCTCTCCGGTTTCTTGTTGGGATTTGGATGATGGTACAGCTACAGCAGCTGTTTCTGGAGGAAATCCACCAATTGACTATCAGTGGGACGATCCTTACAATCAAACAACTGCTACTGCCGTTGGTTTGGCTGTGGAGAGCTACATGGTAACGGTAACTGATTCTATAGGCTGCACCATTGATACTTTGGTTTCTATTGATCCAACTTTTGGTTGCTTCTATATTGCAACAGTTCTTACGCCTAATGGTGATGGCGCCAATGATACCTGGCTAATAGGTGGCTTAGATTATTACCCTCAATCAACAGTTCAAGTATTTAATCGATGGGGACAATTGCTTTTTGAATCTATGGGATATCCTGTTCCATGGGACGGTACTTATGACGACGGAAATTTGCCAATTGCCGATTACTATTATGTAATCACTTTTGATCCGAATGAAGATCCTCTTACCGGAACGGTTACCATTAAGTACTAATAAGACAGCGCGAGAGATCATGAAAAAGCTAGTATTATTTTCAGGCATAATGTTGATGATTGTATGTGCTGTTTCTGCTCAGCAGATTGGCCGACGATCGCAGTTTATGTTCAATCCGTACCTGGTTAACCCTGCTGTGGCAGGTTCTAAAAATTACTCCCCCATTTTAGCTTCTTATCGCAATCAATGGACTGGATTTAACGGAGCTCCAACAACTGCAACATTGAGTGCGCATACTGCACTGCCTAATAACATTGGTGTTGGGGGTATTTTCTTTAATGACAATACAGGAGGAGCAATTAAAAGAACTGGGGTAGAATTAACTGGAGCTTACAAGGTTGATCTGACCAATGAAGATCAAATTTCATTCGGACTTTCAGGTGTTTTGGGTCAGTTTAAGTTTAATAATGACTCCTTGGTTTATTACGATCCGAACGATATCGCGCTTCAGGGAAACATAGAATCCCAATTCAATTTTGATGCGAGTTTTGGAATGTTAGTCTTTGGTGAGCAGTATTATTTTGGATTTGCCGTGCCTCAATTAATGCAAAGTAAATTGAATGTACAAACCAATGCAGGGGCATACGAAAACAAAAATATCCGTCACTATATATTAATGGGTAGTTATGTTTATTTTGCAAGTGATGAATGGTCTATCCAACCAAGTGCAATGGCAAAACTTACAGGTGTAACTCCTGTTCAGTTTGATGTGAACTTCCGCGCAATTTATATGGAAAGCATCGGGGGAGGAATTTCATATCGTCATAAGGATGCCGTGGTGCTTATTACCGGTATCGAATACAATAGTTTTGTTTTTGGTTATGGCTACGATATTACTACTTCTGACGCCAAAAGTTTTAGTCCACACACTCACGAAGTTAGTCTTGGTTACCATATTCAACGAGGTGGAAAAGGCTTTGTTAATCGCAGTCTTGGTGGAAAGCGTATCATCCCTAGAAAAAAAATCGAACGTTCTAAATAATAATTGGCAGTATCTTTGTTAAGCAACTGCAAAACCAAATACAATCATGAAGAAATTCCTTACCCTCGCACTTTTGCTCAGCAGCTTTGGAGCATTTGCACAGTTTGACGGGTTATTAGTTGAAGAAGTTGATAACCAAGGCACAGTTCCTGGGAAAACTTACCGCATTTATGTTCAAGTGAAGAACTCATTCGATTACCTTACTGCGGTTTATGGCTTCAAAGACAATAAACTAAGCATCACTTCTACCAAACCATTTTTTCAAAGTGCTTATGGTGGTGCAATGGCAAATAGCGTTGTTCGTCGCACAGTGAATGAAAAGCCAGAATTGAAATATGATAGCTGGGTTACCATTGGTTATGCCGATAATTACCAAAATGCAGTAAACTCTTTCTTAATTAGTTTTGACGCATTTGAAACAGGTGGAAACCTGGAAACTACTGACGGAGCTTGGTATGTAACTCCTGATCAACAGCAATCAAAGGCAGGTGCTGCTAAAAAGATCCTTATCGGACAATTTACTTCTGAAGGGGTAATCACCGGAATCGTGAATCTTCAAGGTCGCACCGTTACTAAGCCAAGTACAGCAGATACTAAAGCTGAATGGGAAACTTGGGAAGTTAAAGACGTGAACTTTACTTGCGGAGAATAATTTCTAAACAACGATATTTTAAAGGCTGTTTCCTCTCGGAGACAGCCTTTTTTTTGGGATTGCTATTTTTCGATCAAAGGCTCGAACTGCAATGATATCGAGTTGATGCAGTAACGCAATCCTGTTGGGGCAGGACCATCGTCAAAAACATGGCCTAAATGCCCACCACAGCGATTGCAAATCACTTCTATACGACTCATTCCCTGAGTATCGTCCTTTATTTTCACAACACAGGTATCATTTAGTGGCTCGTAATAGCTTGGCCAACCGGTACCTGAATCAAATTTGCTTACTGAACTGAATAGGGGAGTTTTGCAGCCGGCACAATTATAATTACCTTTTTCATGATGATCCCAATATTGACCGGTAAATGCTCTTTCGGTTCCTTTTTGACGCAAAACATAATACTGCTCATGAGTCAGTTTTAGCTTCCATGCATCGTCAGAAATGACAGAATCCTGAACTTGGGAACTTTTATCCGTTTGAGCAGATTGAGTTTTCTGTCCGCAACTTTCAAAACTTATGCTCAATACAAAGAGCGCTACTAATCCAATAAGACTGATTTTCATTTTTTGAGTTTTGTTTTAAGATAACGCCCAGTGTACGACTTTTCCTGCTTGGCTAAGTTTTCAGGAGTTCCGGCAAATACAAGATATCCGCCTTCATCGCCACCTTCCGGGCCTAAATCAATAACCCAATCGGCACATTTTATCACGTCCATATCATGTTCGATTACCAAAATACTATGACCTTTTAAAATCAATGCATTAAAGGAGTCCAGCAATTTATTTACATCATGAAAATGAAGTCCAGTTGTAGGTTCGTCAAAAATAAACAGGGTATGTTCCTGTTTGCCACCTTTGGAGAGAAAGCTAGCGAGTTTAATTCGCTGTGCTTCACCTCCGCTCAAAGTGCTGGACGATTGTCCTAGTTTCACATATCCCAAACCCACATCTCTAAGCGGATTTAACTTTTCAATCAGCTTTTTATTTGCCCCTAACTTTTTATCTGATTCAAAAAATACCAAGGCATCTTCCACCGTAAGTTCCAAAATATCGAAAATGTTCTTACCTCTATATTCTATTTCCAGTATTTCATCCCTGAACCTTTTGCCTTTGCATACTTCACATTGTAATTTGATATCGGCCATAAATTGCATTTCTATGGTCACTTCGCCTTCTCCTTCACAATTATCGCATCGGCCTCCTGAAACGTTAAATGAAAAATGAGAAGGCTTGTACAGTCTAGATTTAGATAGTGGCAATTCAGAGAACAAGGTTCTAATTTCATCAAAAGCCTTTACATAGGTCACCGGATTGGATCGTGATGATTTTCCGATTGGATTTTGATCAACAAACTCTACAGCTTTGATTGATTTTACATCGCCGCCGATGCTATCAAATTGTGCCAATTTATCGGAGAATTCCCGCAATTGTCTGCGCAACGCTGGATATAATACATCACTTACTAGGGTAGATTTACCGCTTCCACTTACTCCTGTTACGGCAGTGAGCACCCGCAAAGGAATTTCTACATCAATGTTTTTCAGATTATGTTGTCTTACTCCCTTTAGTTCAATTTTATCTTTCCAGGCTCTTCGGGTTTTGGGAACTTTCAATTCCATAGAACCTTTGAGGTATTGTGCAGTAAGACTTTCTCCATCCAAAGGCAATTCATCAAAAGTGCCTTCGAAAACTATTTTCCCACCATGACTGCCAGCAAGAGGACCTAAATC
>JBDNHP010000061.1:0-3150 GCA_041688765.1 Flavobacteriales bacterium | reverse complement strand
CGAGATCCCAGTGTGGTTTCTTGCTTTCAACGAGATCCGGAATTTTGCCTCCCGTACTTACCACTTCGTTATCCTCAGGCGTTCTTCCGGCGGGTACTATATCGCTAGGAGCATTTGGAATGGTCCAAAGCAACTTTTGAATGGCATCTTCTGCCACTTGCATTCTCTCCTTCAGGGTATGAGAACGCTCTTTTAATTCAGTGCTTCTGCCTTTGATGGCATTGGCCTCCTCTGTTTTTCCTGCTTTGTACAAATCACCCACTTGTTTAGCGAGTTGATTTCCTTCGGCGAGAATGGCATCGAGTTCGTTTTGTGTTGTTTTTCGCTCCTCATCGAGCTTTAGCACTTCTTCAATAGCTGCGCTGAAATCGGCATTTCGCTTAGAGAGCCTTTTCAGGATTTGCTCTTTATTTTGTCTGATTTGACTTACCTGAAGCATGTAATGGCTTGTTTATTAGCTGGTACAAAAATAAAGAACTCCTGTTACCCATAGGTTCAGGAGTTCTCTGAATACAATATGTATGGTATCTCTTAGTTCTCGAAAGGAACAACAGATACGTACGAACGTTCGTTTTTCGTTTTGCGGAAAGCAACAGTGCCATCAGACAAAGCAAAAAGGGTATGATCTTTTCCGATACCAACATTTTCACCCGGATGATGTTTTGTGCCTCGCTGACGCACGATAATACAACCGGCTTTAGCTGCCTGGCCTCCGAAGATTTTAACCCCGAGGCGTTTACTATGTGATTCGCGTCCGTTCTTAGAACTACCGACGCCTTTCTTATGTGCCATGGTATAAGTGGGTTATCTGGTTAATTATTCGTTTCCACCTTTAGTTTCACCTTCTTCAGCAGCAGGAGCGGGCTTAGCCTCTTCTTTTGCCTTTGGTGCAGCCTTCTTAGTTCCACTTGCGCTGATAGACTCAACAACAAGCTCCGTAAGATACTGACGGTGACCATTTTTCTTCATATAGCCTTTACGGCGTTTCTTTTTGAAGACGAGAACTTTGTCGCCTTTCAGGTGCTTTACCACTTTTGCGGTAATGCTCGCACCTTCTACAGCCGGGGCGCCTACAGTAATTTTGCTACCATCTGCAATTAAAAGAACGTCGTTGAAAGAAACTTTCGCTCCTTCCTCCTCTTGCAAACGGTTAACAAAAAGCTGCTGGTCTTTTTGTACTTTGTACTGATGCCCTGCTATCTCAACTATTGCGTACATCTGATGCAGTTTAAAAATGTTTATTTCCCTTTTTGAGGGCTGCAAAGATACGACAATTTTGGTTTTCACCAAATTATCAACAATCTAATTCCGCTCTTTTGCGGGACCTGCGTAATTTACTACCGCAATTCCAATCAGAACAAGCACTGCCGCTATAATGGCAGTCCATCCAAACTGTTCACCATCTAACCATCCCCAAAAGGCTGCAACAAAAGGTATAAGGTATGTTACTGAAGTTGAAAATACCGCTCCGCGGCGTTTTATAAGGTCATTCCAAAACAAAAGCGAAATAGCTGTTCCAAACAGGCCCAAGGCTACAATGGCCAAAAGCGACCATCCCGCACCCGGCAACTCAAGCACATCAAGGGGTTGTTGAAACAACAAAAGAATGAGCGCCGGAACTCCCACATAAAAAACTGCGATAGCCGCTATGCTAACTGAATGTACATGAGCTAGTTTGTGTCTGATAGTATTTACACTAAAAGCGTATAAAATTGTTGCTATAACTACCATGGAGGCATGAAACAAGCTGTTTTCTTCGCTACTGGAGCCTCTAAAAACCAGCAAAGCTGCTCCACTCATGCCAATTAAAATGCCTAACATTTGAAGTGGTTTAAATGCCATACGAAACGCAGCAATGGCCACAAGCAGTGTAAATAAAGGGGTAAGCGAATTGAGCATTCCAGCCATACTACTTGATATGCCGGTTTCAGCATAAGTAAACAAATACGCTGGGATGCCATTACCTAAAATACCAACTACAAGAAACCAGGGAGTATCACGGTTAAAAAGCAAATTGCGGGCCTTATAAACAAAAGGGAGAAAAAAGAGCATGGCGGTAACCAGTCTTATGGAAGCCACTTGCCAAGAGCTAAAAGTGGGCTGCAATTCTGAGCCCATTCCTTTTTTCATGAGAATGAATGAACTTCCCCAAATAAGCGCCAGAACCAGCAAATAACCAAAAGATTGCAAAAAAGCTCGAATCATTCGGCAAAGATAGGAAGGGGCATCGTTTAAAACCTTGGATATCATAGCCAAATGCCGCTAATTTTTTGTACATTTGCAAAAATTCTGAGGCTATGCGCAAAATCATGCTTTTATTTGCTTTCTCCGCCCTGTTTTTGACTGCTTGTCAAAACAATGAACCTGCGAAGGGCAATGATGCAGGCGCTGCTGTTAGCAATGTGGAAATTATTCGTAGCACGGCATCAGGTCCTGCGCATACCAGCGCAACATTACACATAGAGGGCATGATGTGTGCCAAGGCCTGTGGAGGCAAAATAATGCAAGAGCTTGCCGAATTAAAAGGCGTGAGTGACGCGGATATTGATTATGCTGATGGCAGGGAATTCAATACTGCAACTGTTACTTTTGACCCCAGCATTATTGATGAATCTGCCATTATTGCGAGTGTAAACACAATTGCCGACGGTAAGTTATACAAGGTAATTAAACTGGAAGTGGTTACTTACACCCCTTCATCAGCCGAGGAAACTGAAACAGAACAAGGTGCTCATAACGCTGCCTCAGTATTGGATTTACAATCTGTTTTTCGCTTCCCGAATGTATTTCAGATGATTCGGAATTTTTTGGTGGGTTGATTAAACTTTTTTCTTTTTGCAAAGTCAAATTCTAAACCTTTGCCATGTCTAGAATTTTACCTACCTTTTTCCTGTTCCTTGTTCACGCCGTAATTTTTGCTCAAACCTCGCCTGTTATCGGTTCTTGGCTGCTAAATACTGACGAAGAAACAGGTTATGCCAACATAAGTTCCAATGTTCAATCCCTTGATTATACTGATACAGATGTATATATCTCCTGCACCTGCATTCCGGGATATGACATAGGTCCCTGGGTAGGAAATCCAAACACCCCTGCCAACCAGGATTTTGTATTCAAAATTACCCGCAATCCGCAAGAAAATAATGGTGT
>JBDNHP010000060.1:0-5296 GCA_041688765.1 Flavobacteriales bacterium | reverse complement strand
GTATAAAGTTTACCATCTGAATAGGTTCCTGCCCCACCCTCGCCAAAACAATAATTGGAATCCGGATTTACGATATGATCTTTGGTAATAGCCGCCAAATCTCGTCTTCGGGCCCTCACATCCTTACCTCTTTCAAAAATCACAGGGCATTTTCCCCCTTCAATCAATCGCAAAGCGGCAAATAATCCTGCCGGACCGGCGCCTATTATACCAACCTGTTCCTTATCACCAACTTGAGGATAAGATATCAATCTCACATCCGCAGGCAATGACTCATTGGGCTCGCAAGCCAAAATACGCAAAAGCATTGCCACCGGTCGTTTTCGGGCATCAATGGATTTGCGCATCAATCGCCATTCTCCAATTTTAAGGCCTTTGCGTTCTGCGTATTCCTTCACTCTTTGTGCAATAAACACATCAGAAGCGGCCTCTTCCGGACTCAGATAAATTTCAAATTCGCTCATCATACTTGATGCCTCAAAGTTCGGAAGAAGCAAGAGATGTTCGTACTTTTGTGCCCAATAACACCCCTTTCATGGAAACTGCTGCATTGCCAGTATTCAAATACGATCGCAAAGATCTTGATAATCAGACCTTAGAACATATTTACACCGCTTTAGTCAAGCCAAGATTGATTGAAGAAAAGATGCTCAGTCAACTGCGTCAGGGTAAAATCTCCAAATGGTTTAGCGGAATGGGGCAAGAAGCTATTTCCGTAGGTGTGTCTTTGGCTTTGGAAAATGATGAATTCATTCTTCCGATGCATCGCAATTTGGGCATATTCACTACCCGAGGACTAGAGTTGAAGCGCCTTTTTGCACAATTTCAGGGCAAAGAGGCTGGATATACTATGGGACGAGATCGCTCCTTCCATTTTGGCTACACCCCTGCTCATTTGGTTGGAATGATTTCCCATCTCGGCCCTCAAATGGGCATTGCAGATGGAATTGCACTTGCTTGCAAATTGGGAGAAGAGAAAAAAGCAACATTGGTTTTCACTGGTGATGGCGGCGCAAGCGAAGGCGATTTCCATGAAGCGGTGAATGTTGCATCGGTTTGGGATTTACCCGTAATCATTGGGATAGAAAACAATGCTTGGGGCTTAAGTACCCCATCACGGGAGCAATTCCGATGTGCGAAATTTACAGATAAGGCCATTGGATATGGTATTCCGGCAGCAGATGCCATTACCGTAAATGGAAATGATATTTTGGATGTGTATGTAAAAGTGATGGAAGCGGCGAAATCAGTTCGTGAAAATCCTCGTCCCATCATCTTGGAATTTATGACCTTCCGAATGCGTGGACATGAAGAAGCTTCGGGCACCAAATACTATCCCGAAGGACTTATTGAAAGCTGGGAAGACAAAGATCCGGTTAAGAATTTCGAAGCTTGGGTTTTGCAGGAAAAAGTGTTGACAGAAAAGCGGGTTTTGGAAATCCGCGAAATGATTAAGGAAGAAATCAATGTTGCATTGAAGGAAGCCTTTGCTGAGCCTGTAATTGCAGCATCCAAGGATCGCGAGTTAAATGATCTTTACAAAGCACACTCAAATATTCCAACTGCTCCTGCGAGTTCAAAATCAAATGAAAAGCGCTTCATCGATGCTATTCAGGAAGGCTTGGCTCAAAGCATGGAAAAGCATGAGAAATTAGTATTGATGGGTCAGGACATCGCAGAATACGGAGGTGTTTTTAAAGTGACCGAAGGTTTTTTGGAGCGATTTGGAAAAAACAGAGTTCGAAATACACCCCTTTGTGAATCAGCTATATTGGGTGCAGGACTTGGACTTTCAATCAAGGGCTGGAAAGCGATGGTGGAAATGCAGTTTGCCGATTTTGTTACTTCAGGTTTCAATCAGATTATTAATAATTTAGCTAAGATTCATTACCGCTGGGGGCAAAATGCCGATGTGGTAGTTAGAATGCCGACGGGCGCCAGCGTTGGAGCTGGACCTTTTCACAGTCAGAGCAATGAAGCTTGGTTTTTCCATACTCCCGGATTAAAAATTGCTTATCCTGCTTTTCCTGCTGATGCTAAAGGCTTGTTGTGTATGGCTTTTGAAGATCCCAACCCTGTTTTGTTTTTTGAACATAAGGCGCTTTACCGAAGTGTGAGTGGCGAAGTTCCGGCAGATTACTACACCCTGCCATTTGGAAAGGCCAGCATGTTGAGAACAGGGACTGATGTGAGTATTGTGACTTATGGTTTAGGTGTTCATTGGGCTTTGGAATTGTTAGATCGCAGAAAAGACATCTCGGCCGACCTCATCGACCTTCGTACCTTATCGCCAATAGATTACGATTGCATTTATGAGTCCGTGCATAAAACAGGAAGAGTGATTGTACTTCATGAAGATTGTTTAACGGGCGGAATCGGAGGAGAATTGAGCGCTCGCATTAGCGAAAATTGTTTTGAATCCCTTGATGCTCCTGTTGTTCGATGTGCTAGCATGGATACTCCTGTTCCATTTGCAGCCACGCTGGAGAAACAATTCCTCGCAAATGCCGAATTGGAATCAAAGCTAGATTTACTGCTCCATTTCTGATAGCTGAGACTAATTAGCAATCCAAGCCGACGAACGCTCAAACATTATCGTTCGATCTGATAATTAGGATATTCGTCTGTTTCTGATTACCTTTTGGAGTCCAATAGACACTAATGGCTAACAGATCAGAAATACATCAGGCCGTGAATGTACTGCTTAATGATGTAATTGAGCAATCATTCGGTCATTTGGTTCGTCATCCGCAGCAAAGCGATGAATTGAATCGCATAATCAAGGATGCCAGTGAAGATTTGAACTACTTTCTTCTGAAAATAGATGCCCATCAGCATAATCATGAAAGCACTGGCATAAAAGCGCACTACGAAGGGATTACCAAGGAGGTGCAACGCAAATCGCTGCATTTACTAGCAAGATTGCAGCAAATTCAACGCAGAGATCAAATCAATACTTCCGATGAGAAACCATCGGACCCCTCTTCAGAGCATCATTCACCGTTTTGATTTCGTTTCGAAGCATGTTTTTATTGTCGAGCTTTTTCACTTCGGTAATTAGAGTTTGGGCTTCCCTCGGACGATTTTTGCTCAGCGCAATCATAGCGAGATTTAACTTCGCTACAGCCTTGTCGTAATTCATCCTTAAGCCCAATCCCAATGCCTTTTTGAAATACTTTTCCGCTTGAGCCATCCCTTCGGTTTGTCCGTCTGTTAAGCCTTTTAGGTAGTAGTAATAGGCTTGTTGACTCTTCCACAAATACTCAGGTTTTTTGATCCTGTTCAACCAAACCTTTGCTTTATCAATCTTTTGGGTTCGCAATTGCGCAAAAGCCATCAACATTCTGATGCTTCGAAAAACAAAAAGCACGGCAATAGCTGCGAGCAATACGATAAAAATGCCGGTCCAGATATGACCTTGTATGAATTCTAGTACTGCCCAGGCCAATAATGCTAGTGCAATCAATCCTTTTATTATGCGAGTATCCATGTCAGAAATTTGCTGCAAAGCTACTATTTTCCACAGGCAGGGAAAGCACTACCTTTGCAGTATTATTTCAAAAAGTAAAAATGAACTGGATTTCTATCGCGTCTGAAGGAGATTGGCAAAAGGCAATGGAAGATTCCTTTCTTAGTCCTGTAGTGGTTTTCAAACACAGCACCCGTTGTGGAATTAGTGCCATGGTCAAAAGACAATTTGAACGCGAATGGAATTATAAAGAGGATGAAATTCGTCCATTTTTACTCGATTTATTGCAACACCGAGCCCTTTCCAATCATATTGCATTGGAAACGGGAGTTTATCATGAATCGCCCCAGCTTCTTTTATTGCGAAATGGAAAAGTGATTCATAATGCTTCTCATAACTCGATTGATGCTTTAGGATTATTGACTCAAATTCAATCACTTTCATGAATATTTATGTGTTCCGTGTGATTCTCGACACAGAAGAAGATGTTTTCAGAGATATAGAAGTAGCTACCGATAGCAGTTTTGAAGAATTGCACAGTGCTATTAAACAAGCCTTCGATTTTGAAGGGGAAGAGATGTCGTCCTTTTATATGAGTGATGAACATTGGAACAAAGGCACAGAAATTCCGCTTATAGACATGGGATTAACGGAAGATATTACCGATGCTTTTATGATGTCCAATGTGAAGTTGGAAGACATGATCAATTCGCCTAGTGAAAAGATCCTTTACGTTTATGACTACTTAAGGATGTGGTGTTTTTATGTGGAATTGGTATCCATCAAAAAGGGTATTCCATCAACCATTTATCCAAAAGTTGCATTGGTTTACGGCGATGCTCCGGCTGCAGATTCCAAGGATTTTGATCTCGATTTGGGATTAGTATTTTTACCGGAGGGCGAAGCGGAAGAAGGGGATTCAGAATCTGAAACATACAGAACCGGCGATCCGGAAATTGATCAATACCTGGATGATGAAGACGAATCAGGAAATGAAGATTTTGGAAATATTGATGATTTAGACGATTCATACTATTGATGGAAAAAATCAAAAAACCTCTGCTAATTGTCTTGCTTGGTCCTACTGCGGTTGGAAAAACCAAAGTAGCCATAGCACTTGCCAAACGATACAATTCCTGCATCATTTCATCCGATTCGCGCCAATTTTATAAGCAAATGCGAATTGGAACTGCCAGGCCTGCGGAGGAGGAACTTTCAGCGGCGGAGCATCATTTCATAGGCTTTCTTGAAATCACAGAACCTTATAGCGCCGGCAAATTTGAAAAAGAAGCACTTGATTTTCTCGAAGTTTATTTCAGAAATAATAAAATCGCCATTATGGCCGGTGGCTCAGGACTCTATGCCGAGGCCGTTTGCGAAGGATTAGACGATCTTCCGGTGGATGATGAAACCCGGCAAGAATTAATTCAATTGTTTGAAGAGCATGGAATTGAAAAACTCCAATCCCTTTTGTTTGAAGCAGATCCGGAGTATTATGAAAAAGTAGATAAGAAAAATCCCCAACGACTGATTCGTGCTCTTGAAGTAATTAAGTTGAGCGGAAACACTTACAGTTCTCTGCGCATGAGCAAATCGACCGAGCGCAGTTTTGAATGCATCAAAATTGCCCTCGATATGCCTCGTGAAATGCTCTATGATCGTATAGACCAAAGAGTGAATCAAATGATGAAGGAAGGACTGCTGGATGAAGTGAAATCATTGCTTCCTCATAAAGATCTGAATGCATTAAATACGGTTGGATATAAAGAACTGTTTGAATTTCTGGAAGGCAATTGTACCGAGGCAGAAGCGATAGAACAAATTCAG
>JBDNHP010000506.1:0-2150 GCA_041688765.1 Flavobacteriales bacterium | reverse complement strand
TGAAAATGTCCAAATCACCATCTAAGTCCAGATCTATTCTGCTGACTTGTCCGGCATTAATTCCTCCGGCCCATGGATTCAAAAGTTCAAGCTCTCCTACTGTAACGCCAATATCGTATTGTCTTTCAAATAGATAGTCTTGTGAATAAGAGTTGAAAGCTGAAAACAACAAAACATTCAGCAAGTAAAACCGTAGTAAATTCTTCATATTCAAAGATCAGATAAAAATTATACTTCCAAACTACATAAAACCCTAATTTACACGTTCAGGACTTAGTATCTTCGAAGCTTTAAATATACCGCAATGGAACCATTCATGGAACTGATTAAAGTCATATTACCTGCAGTGCTTGTATTTCTTACCGCTTGGGTTTTACTCGAAAAATACTTAAAGCATTTGCCTATCCAAAAGCTTGACAATAACGTGGATGCCGAGCGAATAAAAGTTCTGCTGCCGTTAGAACTTAAGGCTTATGAACGCCTTATTATTTTTATGGAGCGCATTCAACCAGGAAGTTTGGTTTTCAGGCATAATGATGCATCTAGATCATCATCAAAAATGCAATTAGAACTCATGAAAGCTGTTCGCGAAGAGTACGAACACAATATGTCATTGCAAATTTATGTGACTGAAGATGCCTGGAAATTTGTGGTGGCTGCTAAAGATGAAGTGCTGGAGATGATCAAAATTGCAGGAAGCAAAACAGGGACTAACGGTACTGCCTTGGAATTGAGTCGTTATTTACTCGAAATTGAAGCTCAAATAAAAGAGGGCGCCATTAAACGCGCCCTCCGGTTTTTAAATATCGAAATAAAAATCAGAATGGGTAGAAACTGATTTCTTTATTCTATAATAATGGGTGATTCCAGAATAGCGCCATTGCTAGCTTTAATCACATCCGATTTTACCGGTAGATTGTCAATGGTTCGGTTTTTCTTCTCGAAAATGACCGTTTTTGTGTGGCTAAAGTTCATGAGTTCTATCCCATTTTCTTTGCTGTCACCAACAACAAAAATGTATGGTTTAAGCATAGCAGTTGCTATGTCTTCTTCGTCTTTCCCAATAAATCTCGATTTGTAGGATTCTTCACTCATATTAATGAATTCATCACTGGGAATAAGAACATAAATAGGTTTTTTCAGAGATAGAATCTTTTGAACTTCCGGACTCAATTCCACTAATCGATTGAAATACGAGAACTTAGTCTGGCCTTTAATAAATTCGTAGGCAGATTTGTCTGTTTGATTAGCATCTCCCGTAATACTGCTTCCACCTTGGGTACTGTCAGCCCTTGCTTCAGTGCCAGTATTATCAGACTTGTTTTCGGATGGATTGCAAGCGACAAAAATCGATGCGCTCAAGACAATTATCAGACTATTTTTAAAAATTTGCTTTTTCATATTACAGGAGTATTCGGTTTAATTTTGTGTTTGCGAAATTACAGGTTTTCAATCATGAAGCACAATATATACACTACAATAGGAGCAGTTTTTATGTTTTTTGGGGTTTGCATTGGCGCTTTAGCTGCCCATTGGTTAAAATCCCAAATCAGTCCTGAACGCTTCAATTCATTGGAAACCGGCTTGCGATACCTCATGATTCATGGTTTAGCCTTAATTTCTTTCAGCTTTTATTACGCAAAATGGAATTCTGCCCTTTTTGGAATGGCACTTAAACTAATGGTTAGCGGCAATTTATTGTTCTCAGGTTCAATATTGCTGCTGAGTCTTCAATCTTTGCTAGGACTGTCTTCCATTTCATTCATTTTAGGACCTATTACTCCAATTGGCGGACTGCTGATGATTTTAGCCTGGCTCTTGTTAATTTTTTTATTTATCAAACATAGTCATGTCAATGAAAATCAATAATATAAACAAGTAAGTGTATAATGTACACTGTATAATTCATGATAAAAGTTACATCCCTCCTCAGAGGGAATCGTAATTTTGCAGCAAATAATCACCTTGAGAAAATGAACAATCTTGGAAGGAAAGCTGAAGATGCAACACTGGAAAGCATCGGACTCAGCCGAGTTGCCACTGCCTATTGGAATCTAAGTCCTGCTGAATTGGTTGAAGAAACCATTCTAAATGGACAGGGAACGCTCACGGACACCGGTGCGCTCTCTATTGACACCGGAGAATTTACC
>JBDNHP010000505.1:0-1630 GCA_041688765.1 Flavobacteriales bacterium | reverse complement strand
TATTCTTCGTGCTGAAGCCGAAACCGCAATTAACAATACTGAAAGCATCATCCGCAGAAGGATTGATAAATTCGGTGTTGCTCAGCCTGTGGTTCAGAAGCAATCCTTTTCTGGTCGAATCCTTGTGGAACTTCCAGGTGTGGATGATCGCGATAGAGTTCGTAAGAACCTCGTAGCAACTGCAAACCTGGAGTTTTGGGAAACTTATAAAAATAACGAAGTTGCTCAAAGCATCGTTAATATGAATACTGCAATTGCGAAATCTCTCAATCCAGAGGTATTCACCGCAGATTCACTTAAAAATGCTCAACCGGCAGACACCACAGTTACCGTAGATTCTTTGGAAGATCAAGTGTTAAATGCTGATTCTATTGCCAAAGACACTACGAATGTTGATGAGATGCTCGATCTTTCTGAAGAAGGTGATGAGGCATCAACTGATTCTACTGCTGAGGAAATGTCAGATGCGGAAATTGCTAAGCGTGCTCCGCTTTTTCGCTATTTCCAACTCAATAACACTTCTGGCTCACCGCTAATTGATTTTGTTAAGGAAAGTGATACTTCATCTGTAAATCGCTTGTTGTCTCGCCCTGAAGCAAAGCAACAAATTCCTGCTGACCTTCGATTAATGTGGGCTGCAAAACCTTCTGTTGATGGTTTTTTCGCGATGTACGCTATAAAAGATGCAAGCCTAAAAGGCAAACCAAAATTGGATGGTGCTAGCATTGTAGATGCATTCCAAGATTTTGATGAGTATGGTGTCGTAAGCGTTTCCATGAATATGGACAACAATGGGGCGCTAATTTGGGGACAAATGACCCGAGAAGCTGCTGCTCAAAAAAATTCGATTGCTATTGTAATGGATAGGTTAGTCTATTCTGCTCCTACTGTAAATGAAGAAATCTCAGGTGGCCGCTCGCAAATTACACTTGGCGCAGGTACACTGCAAGAACAACTTCAGGAAGCGAAAGATTTGAGTGATCTGCTTAAGGCCGGGGCTCTTCCTGCTCCAGCAAGAATTGTTGACGAAAGTGTTGTAGGTCCTTCACTAGGTTCTGAAAACATCAAGTCCGGTATCCTTTCTTTTGTGATAGCCTTAATTGTGGTTTTGCTATATATGATATTTTATTATGGCAAAGCTGGGGTGGTTTCAAACATTGCCTTAATAGCCAATCTGTTCTTCCTGATGGGTGCTTTAGCTTCATTAGGTGCTGCACTTACGCTTCCTGGTATCGCAGGTATCGTACTTACCATTGGTATGGCGGTTGACACCAATGTACTTATTTTCGAACGTATCCGAGAGGAAATGCGCGCTGGTAAGGGTGTTGGAATGGCATTGAAAGATGGTTATCGCAACGCATATTCATCCATTATAGATGCGAACATCACAACCTTACTTACTGGTATTGTACTCTTCGTATTTGGAACAGGGCCAATCCGTGGTTTCGCAACTACGCTTATCATTGGTATTCTCACTTCTTTATTCTCTGGTATTCTTATTACCCGTTTGATTTTCTTTAGCCGTCTTGAGAAGAAGAAGCCTATGACGTTCCAAACAAACATTACTAAGAACTGGTTCCTGAACATCAATTATCCTTTTGTTCAAAAGAGGAAAATATTTTATGTGATT
>JBDNHP010000504.1:0-2347 GCA_041688765.1 Flavobacteriales bacterium | reverse complement strand
TGTATAATTTCTCAAACATTTAGTATTTCGGAACCTGTAGAAATTGAAATAATTGTGGATTTAACGCCAATTACTTGTCCTGGTGAAGCAGATGCCACAATTGATATTACTATAAATGGCGGTAATTTTCCTTATGATTTTGATTGGTCTGGTCCTGGCGGATTTACTGTTAACACTGAGGATATTGGGCCAATTGGTCCTGGTACCTATACATTGGAACTCAGCGATAATTTAGGCTGTATTCAAACAGCAGAAGTTATTATTTCGGAGCCAAGTCCAATTATTGTTATTCCTGTAATTTCAAATATTAGTTGTGGAGGATTAGCTGATGGAAGCATAGAGATCAGCATTTTAGGTGGCAGCCCCAATTACACGCAACTTTGGGCAGGGCCAGGGGGGTTCAGTTCTACAGAAGAAGACATTTTCAACCTGGCTCCAGGTAGCTATGATTTAATGGTAACTGATTTTGCGGGATGCTCGGAATCATTTACTTATGATATCACGGAAGAGCCGCCTCTTGAAGCAGAAACTGTTCTAATTGACATTTCATGTTCAGGTGAATTGGACGGTTCAATAAATTTGCAAATTAGTGGAGGGAATAGTCCATTTGATATTGTATGGACCGGTCCCGCTGGATTTAATGCTGCAACAGAAGACATTTCTGGATTAGACGCAGGAGATTATAATTATACCATTACCGACTTCAATAATTGTGTGCTTTCCGGCACGGTAACAATTGTAGAACCTTTGCCAATTGATGTTGAGGTTCAAACTGAAAATCCCTCATGTAATGGGGCAAACGATGGAAGTATTACCCTAACAATTTCAGGGGGACAAAGTCCTTACGACGTTCAGTGGGGCGGAGGATTAAGCGGTGAGTCGATTACAGATTTGGAGCCGGGAACTTACACACCAATCATCACGGATTTTGCCGGCTGTGTTTTGAACATTGCCCCAATAACAATTACCGAAGCACCGCCAATTGATGTGGTGTTTGATGTGCTTAATTCGGAATGTGCCGGACAACCAATTGGCGAAATTCTAGCTAATATTTCAGGAGGCGAGCCCGATTATGTGCTTTTATGGTCGGGGCCAAATGGATTTAGCGCTAGCAATGAGTTAATAACAGGGCTTGAAACGGGCACTTATGAAATAGAAATTACGGATGCCGCAGGCTGTGTTTTAAATGATCAGATTGACCTTACATCACCGGAACTAATTGATTTACAATTCGACATCAGCACCATTGTTTGCGCTGAAGATTTGGGTGATATTTTATTGAGTGTTATCGGCGGAACCCCACCTTATGCATACAGTTGGACAGGGCCAGGCGGCTTTAGTTTTCCGGGCGAAGACCTAATAGGGGTTTCTGCGGGTGATTATACAGTAATTGTTACCGATGATAATGCTTGTATTGGTCAAGGCACAGCTACACTTTCTGCCCCCAATCCTTTAGCTATAAGCGCCTTAGTTACGCCACTCGATTGCTCAGGCAATGATAATGGAAGCATAAATCTTAGCATAGCAGGCGGAACTCCTGTTTACACCATAATGTGGTCTGGACCAGGAGGATTTGTTGCAGGAACTGAAGATATATCGAGTCTTGCACAAGGTGATTATTTTGTGGAAATTGAAGATGCGAATGGCTGCCAGACGGATAGCACTTTTACGGTGAGTCAGCCACCTCTAATCGAAATAACTTCTGTTGTAACCAATCCACTTTGCGCTCAGCAGAACACCGGAGCAGTTGATATTACAGTGAGCGGGGGATTTGCACCCTATACCTTTACTTGGACAGGTGATGGTGGATTTGGTTCACCGGCGGAAGATATTTCAAATGTAAATACAGGGAATTACTTCTTGCACATTGATGATTCTGGCAGCTGTGTTTTTGATACCACGTTCACACTAACTGAAACGCCTGGAATTTTTGTTGATGCCTTGTTGACTAATATTATTTGTGGCGGCACACTCAACGGAGCCATTGATATTACGGCCTCTGGCGGCAGTGGAAGCTATGAATTCCTATGGGATGGCCCACAAGGTTTTGTTTCAACACAAGAGGACCTTATAGACCTCAATGCCGGACAATACGACCTTGAAATAACCGATTCAAACGGCTGTTCAATTGACACGAGTTTTACACTCACTGAAGCACAACTGCTTGAGGCAAGTTTTGTAGCAATTAACCCCGCTTGTGGGCTGTTAAATGGATCCATTGAGGCTGTTACAACGGGTGGAACGCCGGGGTACTCAACAGAATGGTTCGATATCAGCACAGGTATTCCAATCTTTGTATCAGATCAGCTTGTAATTGATAATTTGGGCTCTGGCTTTTATCAATTCG
>JBDNHP010000503.1:0-8978 GCA_041688765.1 Flavobacteriales bacterium | reverse complement strand
TCAATATATAATTGGTATCAGCTAAAATTCGAAAGAAAGAATACATAAGATGGAATTGATGATTCAGTTGAATGAAACTGCAGAGTTTCTGAGGAGTAAGGGAATTATAGAGCCTGAAATAGGAATAATATTAGGAACGGGATTATCCAATTTGATTTCCGCAATGAAAATCGAAAAGGAAATTAATTACACTTCTATACCGAATTTCGCTGTTGCAACTGTAGAATTTCATTTTGGCAAATTAATATATGGTGAAATAGGAGGGAAGAAGGTAATTGCTATGCAAGGCAGATTTCATTATTACGAAGGTCATAGCATAGATCAAGTTGTTTTTCCGGTAAGAGTGATGAAGTTGCTCGGAGTTAAACACGTGCTATTATCAAATGCCGCAGGGTCCATTAATCCAAATTTTCAAAAGGGGAATCTAATGTTGGTGGATGATCATATTAATCTTCAACCCGACAATCCGCTCAGAGGCGCAAATCCCGATGAACTCGGCCCACGTTTTCCGGATATGAGTCAACCTTACAGTGCTCAACTGAATTCCCGGTTTATCGAAATTGCTGCTAAAAGAAATATTCCCCTTCATATTGGTGTGTACGCATCTGTTCAAGGTCCAAATCTGGAAACAAGGGCTGAGTACCGATTCTTGAGAACAATTGGTGCTGATGCCGTCGGAATGTCAACAGTGCCGGAAGTAATTGCATGCAATCACATGTCTTTGCCATGTGCTTGTATATCAGTCCTCACAGATGAATGTAATCCTGATGATCTGCATCCGGTGAATATAGAAGACATCATAGAAACAGCCAAGAAAGCGGAGCTTAAATTGACAGAACTCTTCATAGATCTGATTAGCAATTTGTAGTTTTTGCAGATAATTTGCCCTCTTATTCTTACAATTTCCAAAAGTGGTTCGATTATTCAAGAATTCGGTAAGGTCTGTTTATTCTTTGGTAGAGGTATTTCAAGAATTAGTAATTAATTTAACCTCTGAAAAACCAAATAACTAAATCCTATGAATGCTTGTCTCGAATGTGGCCAGGTTTTCACAGGGCGAATCGACAAACGTTTTTGCGACGATTATTGTCGTAGTACTCACCACAACAAGAAGTACCGCGGCCTTAATTTGGAGATGCGTCAAGTGAATGCGATACTAAGGCAAAATAGGCGAATTCTCGCCAAATTGAGGGATGAAAAGGTAACACTTGTAAGCCGTAAACAGCTTGCAGACGAAGGCTTTGATTTCAGATATATGACTGATATGATGTTGAAAGACAGAGATACCATTTATCGGTATTGTTACGACTTCGGATATTTTTCACTGGGTACAACGATGTGTGGAATAATTTGCCGAGATGATGGAGTATAAATTTATCTTCTCTTTTTAAGAGCTCTGGCAGCTTGATTTTTTAATTTCACAGATTTAGTAATTCTTTCGTGAAATGCACCTTTGAAATCTGGATCATCCTTGCGCTTTTGCATGTCAATATCTCTGGCTTGTTCTTGCTTCTCCTCCTTGCTGGTTGGGGCTAATTCGATTTTTTCAGGAAGTGAATTATGTGTAATTTGCATTTGTATAATTTCTTCAATTCTTCGGATATGCCAAATTTCAGCAGGATCACAAAAGGTTATGGCAATGCCTGTGCGCAAAGCTCGTCCTGTTCTACCTATTCGATGAACATAATCCAAATGTTCCCGAGGAACACTAAGATTAATTACATGAGAAACTTCAGGAATATCTAAACCTCGGGCAGCAATATCGGTACAAACTAACAATCGCAAAGCGCCACTTCGAAATTCATTTACCGCGTTTATCCTGGAATTTTGAGCTTTATTGGAATGTATTGTTTTAACTTCTCCAAGATTTTTGCGCTCCAGATACTTGCCAACATTTTCAGCGTACTCTTTAGTTCTAACAAAAATGATTACCTTTTTGAATGTTTCGGTATCCTCCAGTAAATGAAGCAATAGATTTAACTTGGTCTTGAAATTTGGAACTCGGTAAAGTTGTTGATCAACCGTTTCAACCGGTGTAGCCTGCGGACTTACTTCAATCCGCATTGGGAAATCCATAAATTCTTCGGCAAGTCGTTCAACTTTTTCGGGAAAGGTGGCTGAAAAAAGCAGATTTTGCCTTTTGCTTGTCAATAATTCTTGAATTGATCGTATTTGATGCATAAATCCCATATCCATCATGCGATCAGCTTCATCTAAAACAACATGTTTTATTTTACGACTAAAAATGGCACCTCTGTTGTAAATTTCTTTGAATCTTCCTGGCGTGGCTACAATTAAATCACAACCTTTTTCCAATTCTTTAATTTGCGACTGAGCCCCAACGCCGCCATAAATACCAATTATTCTGAGATCTGTGTATGTAGCTAATTGTATCGCAGAATCTCTTACTTGCAATACAAGTTCTTTGGTGGGAACCAAGATTAGGCATCTTGGTTCTAAATCTTGAGCATGAGAAAGAGTTTGCAGCAAGGGTAGCAAATAAGCGGCAGTTTTACCGGTGCCAGTTTGAGCAATTCCGATAAGATCTTGACCTGACCTAATTGGAGGAATGGCTTTCATCTGAATAGGTGTGGGCTCAGTATAACCAGCTTCTTCTATTGCCTTGATGTAATGCTTGTTTATTTTCAGATCTTCAAAAGTCATTTGCAAATGTAGCTATTGCCATTGAAGCAAAGCATGTTCTGTTTTGCTAACTTGCGACATCAATATTCTAAATTTTTGATAGACGTTAATAATTTTGAAGATATCCGGCCTTATCAAGACCATGAGGTGGCACCTGCTATTCAGCGGATTAAAAAACACGAGATATATTATCGTGTGATGCAATGGGTTTATCCCAATTTGGATAAAGCTGATTTTGATGAAATGATTTCCAGCGTTAGCACCATTGCCGAATTTCAGGAAAATCTAAGCGGTCCAGCTTTTAAAGTCATCACCCAAATGACTACCAGTGGTCTCACTTTTACCAATATGTCGGCTATTGAAAAGAATAAAAGCTATTTATTTCTTTCTAACCATCGCGACATCATACTGGACAGCGCACTATTAAATGTAAGTTTGATGGAGAGGGGCTATAAAACTACCCAAATAGCTATTGGCGATAATTTGCTGCGCAATCCGATTATAACAGACATTGTTAGACTCAATAAAAATGTAATTGTAAATCGCGACACCCCTGCTCGTGAGATTATCACCTATAGTCAACGACTTTCCAATTACATCAGAAATGCTATTTGTAGAGAGGAAAATTCAATTTGGATAGCTCATAGAGAAGGTAGATCAAAAGATGGGGATGATCGAACAGCTGGAGGATTACTTAAAATGCTCACTATGAGTGGCGAGGGTAGTTTCGAAGAGCGGTTGCGATCACTCAATATTTTACCAATGGCGGTATCTTATGAATATGATCCATGTGATTTTTATAAGTCCAATGAATTGATTTCTAAGCAATTGTATGGCAATTACAAAAAGAAGGAAGGAGAGGATTACAAGAGTATGCTGAAAGGACTTACCGGTCACAAGGGAAGAGTGAATATAAGCGTAGGGCAGCAATTGGATAAACAAATTGAATTTTTGGGTTCTATTTCGAACAGGAATGACAAAATACGTCAGCTAGCAATTGAGATAGACAGGGAAATGCACATGATTTATAAGCTTTGGCCGAGTAATTATATAGCTTATGACTTATTGCATGGAAGCCGCGAGTCAACTGATCAGTACACTAATCTGGAGAAATTAACTTTTAGAAACTATCTTGTAGGGAGGGTATTAAAGTTGACCGTTGCCAGAAAGCGATTGGGACATGACAGGGAAGGCTTCAGAAAAGCTGTTCGCGAAATTTTATTGCAGATGTATGCCAATCCTGTTATTAATAGGAAGGAAGCAGAACGTCAGCGTCACCTTTTGGGGAATTCTTTATTCCCGCAATAATGCCGAGGCTATAATTCCAGCTGAAACTGCTGCATTTAGAGATTCAGCCTGTCCTTTTCCGGGAATGGTTATTCGCTTATTAGGTGTATTGAGAGAAGCAGAACTAATTCCATGAGCTTCACTGCCAATTATTACTAGGCAATTTTGAACATGGGCAGTGGAAATGGTCCAGATACTATCGCCCTCTAAATCAGCAGCATATATAGTTCTTTCATTTCCAATAATGCTTTTGATTGCTTCAAGGCTCAATCTATAAACGGGAAGATGAAAAACCGAACCCATGCTAGCTTGCACGGTTTTGGGATTGAAAGTATCAACACAATCATCAGAGCAGAACAATGTATTTATGCCATACCAATCTGCAATTCTGATGATGGTACCTAAGTTACCCGGATCCTGAATTCCATCTAAAAAGAACAGTAAGTTTGAAAGTGTCCGGTCATTGGAGAACTGCAGTTTTGGTATTTTGAAAACGGCAAGGGCTTCTGATGGACTTGACAAAGCCGTCATTCTTTCCATTTCAGCATTTGATACCATGATGGCATTTGGGTACTGTTCAAACTCATGATTTTCTTTTAAATGAAAGAGCATTTCTGTTTGCCATCCTGATTTTAGAGCTTCCAAAACGGTTTTTCTGCCTTCTGCAACAAAGAGGCCTAATTCTTGACGTTCTTTCTTTCTGTTAAGCGATTTAACAAGTTTTATTTGATTCCTTGTGAGTTCCATGTTCGATTTTAGCGGATAAATCCTATTACCTTCGCATTTAATGGGCAATGTGTTTTCTAATTCAGGAAAAGTATTGATCATGCTGGTTTTGCCCCTGGCGTGGTTCTTTTCCTCATGCAATCCTACAAAAAGAGTTCAAGATGGCGATGTTTTCCTTAAAAAACAATCGATAAAAATTGAAGAAGCCCCAGCAAGCTATCAAGTAGATAAGGAAGATCTTGAAGTTTTGCTGAGACAAAAAACAAACAGGAGAATTTTTCTTCTATTCAGATTGAATTTATGGGCATATAATGCTATTTCGCCCGAAAGAATAGAAAAAGCAGGAATCAGGAAAGCAGAGAGAAGGGCTAAGCGAAATGCACGTAGAGAGCGCAAGGGGAAAGAACTTTTACCGGAGAAAACGCAAACTAAATTTTCTTGGTTTGCATATACAGTTGGCGAACCACCTGCATTGTTAGATTCTGCTCTTACCTATAAATCAAGAGATCAGCTGGAAATTTTCCTTAAGAAAAAAGGTTTTTTTGATGTGAATGTTGAAGCTATTATTGACAGTACTAACAATGGAAAAAGGGCGAAAGTCAGTTATATTATTACTCCCGGAAATCCTTTTTTAATAAATTCTATTGTTTACAGGTCAAATGATCCGGTATTAAGTCAACGACTTGATGCAATAAAGAGTGCCAGCATCGTTAAGCAAGGAAATCTATTTGATGTAGAAGTACTCGATGAAGAGAGAGAAAGAATAGCGCGCTATTTGAACAATCAGGGATACTATGCTTTTACCAAAAGCTTTATACAGTTTGAAGCAGATAGTACTGTTGGCGATCACTTGGTTGATGTGAGCATGTATTTGCGTAATACATTGAAAGAGTCCATTTATGATCCTGATTCACTTGAATTAATACCTCATCAAAAATTTCTGATTGGAGAAATATATATTCATATGGATCACGACATCCTGATTCAGGACTCTTTCGAAAATGACACCCTTGTATATGACTCTATCAGCATTCTGTCTAACGGCGAGCTTGATTTTGACCCTGAATTATTGAATTATTCACTTTATTTAAAAGAGGGTGAACTCTATCAAAAGGATAATGTTGACGTTACATACAGGAGATTTAATTCGCTTGGAGTTTTTCGATCAGTCAATCTTTCATTTAGTGAGCGCATTCAAGGCAAGGTTGCATTTCTTGATTGTCATATTTATCTAAAGCCTGCGAAAAAGCAGAGCACGAGTGTTGAAACGACTGGAACACACCGCTCGGGAATACTTGGTATATCTGCCAATTTGGTTTACGCACATAAAAACGTATTTAAGGGAGCAGAAGCTTTTGAAGCCAGAATACACACCGGTCTTGAAGCACAACCTCCCCTTACCTTATCAAACGAATCCCAAGGTGGAGCAACTTCTGATTTAACAAGATCCTTAGCACTGAATACATTTGAGATAGGTCCTGAGTTTAGATTGTATTTTCCGCGCTTATATCCTTTCAAGCAAAGCACTGGTGGTAGAAATAGCGACCCATCTACTATTGTTAATTTATCTTTTAATTATCAGAAGAGGCCAGATTATCAGCGCACCTTGAGTACACTTGGTATAGGCTACAAATTCAAGGAAACACGATTTAAGACGCATCTTTTAAATCTAGCAGAAATCAGTATTATCAAAATAAAAAAATCAGCTGCATTTGAACAACGTCTTTCAGAGTTGAATGACTTGTTTTTGCTAAGTAGTTATAGAGATCACCTGATTATTAGTTCTGGATATACCTTTCAGTATAACAATCAGGAAAGCAATCGACAACTTAGGCATGTATTCAATTCAGCTAACATTGAGTTGGCGGGCAACCTGATGAGGTTGGTGAGTGGCTCTATTAATTCGAGCAAAGATGAGTTCGGATCTTACCGATTATTTGACATACGATATGCTCAATTTGTGCTATTAGACAACGATTTCAGGTATTATCATAATGTGGGAGACCGGAATGATTTGGTTTTTAGGTTGAACACCGCAATTGGCTTGCCCTTAGAGAATTTGGATGTTTTACCATTTGAGAAAAGTTTTTTTGCAGGAGGATCTAATGGAATGAGAGCTTGGCAAGCAAGAACTCTTGGGCCTGGTTCTTACAGGGATTCAACTGCCGCTGTAACTTTTAACAATATAGGCGAATTGAAACTGGAAGCCAATTTCGAATATCGCTTTGAGTTGGCAGGGGCATTAAAATCGGCATTTTTTGTAGATGCAGGTAATATTTGGCTTTTGAAAGAAGATAATCTTAGGAAAGGTAGTGGATTTGAATTGGCAGAATTTGCAAGCGAAATAGCCATAGGCGCAGGACTGGGTTTGCGATTCGACTTTGATTTTTTTCTAATCAGGCTTGATACCGGTTTTCAACTAAAAGACCCTGCAAAAATCAAAGGAGAACGCTGGTTTTTTGAGCCGAAAGACGATTATAATCAATTTCTCAATAATCTAAATCCCTCAAATCCTGAACGTTATAGGATGAAAGCCACATTTAACTTGGGTATCGGTTATCCTTTCTAAGTAGCTGTTCGCTTTATTTTATATTTGCAGTTCCAATTTTTGATTCTGACCAATATGGGATGGTTCAAGCGTATTAAAGAAGGCATAACTACAAAATCAAAAGACAAGAAGGAAATTCCGGAAGGTCTTTGGTACAAATGTCCAGAATGTAAGAATCTTCTTACTTCGGAAGACCATGCCAAATTATTGTGGGTATGTGATAAGTGCAATTATCATGAGCGCATTGGCAGTGACGAGTATTTTCATGTGCTTTTTGATGATGGCGAGTTTAAGGAATTGCATGAAAATTTAAGTTCTGCAGATCCGCTCGAATTTACAGACACCAAGAAGTACACTTCCAGGTTGAAAGACACCATGGAAAAAACCGGATTAAACGATGCCATTCGCAATGGTATAGGATTAATGAACGGTAGAGAGGTTGTTATCTCATGCATGGATTTCAACTTCATCGGAGGTTCAATGGGCTCTGTTGTTGGTGAAAAAATTGCTCGAGGTATTGATGCCGCTATTAAGAACAAATGCGCTTATATATGCATCTCTAAATCAGGTGGAGCTAGGATGATGGAGGCAGGATACTCTCTGATGCAGATGGCAAAAACGGCTGCAAAGCTCACTCTACTTGCTGATGCAGGTTTGCCATATATTTCTTTGCTCACCAATCCAACAACTGGAGGAGTAACTGCATCCTTTGCAATGCTAGGGGATTTGAACGTTGCGGAGCCGAATGCACTAATTGGATTTGCCGGACCGCGTGTTGTTAAAGAAACCATTGGTAAAGATTTGCCAGAAGGATTTCAAAGGTCTGAGTTTCAGCTTGAACATGGATTTCTCGATTATATTGCTAGCCGCAAGGATTTGAAGGAAAAGTTATCGATGTCAATAAAAATGATGATGTAATTCGGATTTAGCTGATTTTTTCATACCTTTGCACCCGTAATTAAAAATAATTACAAGTACATAAGAATTACCAAAGCGTGTTGGCATGTATTTGACATCAGAGAAAAAACTGGAATTTTTTACCAAATTTGGTAAAACTCCGCAGGACACAGGAACAGCAGAAGGACAAATTGCCCTTTTCTCATTCCGAATCGCACATCTTACAGGTCACCTGAAGGCGAATAAAAAGGATTTTAACACCCAGCGTTCTCTAATTAAGCTGGTAGGTAAACGTAAAAGTTTACTGGATTACCTGAAGAATAAAGAAATTGAGCGCTACCGTGCTATTGTGAAAGATCTTGGTCTCCGCAAATAAGCAAGGCGCCGAGCGCAATAACTAAGCAAAATAGGCAATTCACAGCAATTGCCTTTTTTGCTTTGTATGAAGTGCTGTTATAGAAAGTACATTAAGCTGTTATGATGAATAGAGAAGTATTTACAAAAATTATCGACCTCGGAGACGGCAGGCCGGTAACAATCGAGACTGGTAAGCTTGCTCAGCAAGCTGATGGAGCTGTGGTTGTAAGGTTAGGAGACACGATGCTCTTAGCCACCGTCGTTTCAAGTAAAGAAGCCAAAGAAGGCCTTGATTTTCTTCCTCTTACTGTTGAATACAAAGAAAAGTATTCGGCTGCCGGTCGTTTTCCGGGTGGATTCTTCAAAAGAGAAGCTCGTCCAAGCGACGATGAAATCCTAACTTCGAGATTAGTAGACCGAGCGTTACGCCCTATGTTTCCGGATGATTATCATTCTGAAACACAGGTTATTATATCGCTTATCTCATCTGATAAACAAAATCTGTCTGACGCTTTAGCAG
>JBDNHP010000502.1:0-1742 GCA_041688765.1 Flavobacteriales bacterium | reverse complement strand
TGTTACACGTTTCCCAAGGTGATTATTCCAAAGTAAATCAAGGTGAAGAGCGCTTTAAACACAATGTTTCCTGGGATCAGGTTTTGCAGGATTTAAAAAACGTTGTTGAAAGAGGCAATCACTAAAATCTCTGTATTTCTGATCTGCAAGCAGAACAAATAATCATGCATTCTGTTGTGGGATATTGACTTCGGTTATGATTAAAGTGATACAAATCCCCTACTTTTGCAGCTAAATTTTTCTCGGTAATGATAGAAACCGATATCATCATTATAGGAGCCGGCCCATGCGGATTATTTACCGTTTTTGAAGCTGGTTTGCTTAAGTTACATTGTCATCTGATTGATGCGTTGCCTCAAGCCGGCGGTCAGCTTACAGAGATTTATCCCAAAAAACCCATTTACGATATTCCGGGTTTTCCCGAAGTACTAGCGGGCGATTTGGTGGATGAGCTCATGAAACAAGCGGCTCCATTTAAACCGGGATTTAGCTTGGGTGAACGTGCTGAAATGATTGAAAAAACAAAGGATAATCAGTTTATCGTTACTACCAATAGAGGTACTGCCATTAAGGCTCATAATATTGCTATTGCAGGTGGTTTGGGCTGCTTTGAACCACGAAAACCACCAGTGCAAAATTTGGAAATGTATGAAGACAAAGGTGTGGAATACATCATTCGCGACCCTCATTTCTATAGAGACAAACGAGTTGTAATCAGCGGTGGTGGAGACTCTGCTCTAGACTGGGCAGTATTTCTCACTGAAAATAAGATTGCCTCAGAGGTTCATCTAGTGCATAGGAGAGTTTCTTTCCGCGGACATCCAGATTCAGTTCAAAAAGTACTGGATCTAGCGGCTGCCGGTAGAATTCAACTCATCACCGATGCAGAAGTTATAGGCATCGAAGGAGATGGAAAAGTTGAAAAATTGCGGATCGAACGTCAGGATAAAGAGCCTTTATTGCTCGAATGTGATCATTGGGTACCTTTGTTTGGCCTTTCACCTAAACTAGGCCCAATTGCCGATTGGGGACTCAATATTGACAAGAATGCTATTGTGGTTGATACATTTGACTATTCCACCAATATTCCAGGGATATATGCAATTGGAGATATCAATACATACCCAGGTAAATTAAAATTGATTTTATGCGGATTTCATGAGGCTACATTGATGGTTCAATCTGCTTTCAAACGCATTTATCCCGATAAAAATCTGGTGTTGAAATATACAACCGTTAATGGTGTTCAAGGTTTCTAATTATGGGAATGATTAAAATTACAGTCATCGACAGACAAGGCGCCGCCCATCAGTTAGACGCTCCTACTGACATGAATATGAACATGATGGAGCTCTGCAAAAGCTATGAATTACCAGTTGAAGGAACATGTGGTGGAATGGCAATGTGTGCAAGTTGCCACATGTATATTGAATCGGCTCATCCGCTTCCAGAAAAAAGCGAAGACGAAGAAAACATGTTAGACCAGGCGTTTTTTGTAAAATTAAATAGTCGTTTGGGTTGTCAATTGCATCTGGCCGATGATATGGAAGGTTTAACCGTCCGACTCGCAGAGGTGGGAGAATAATTAATTTAGGATTTCATCAATTATCGGGTGAGTACGATATAATCCTTGATACAATTCTTAAGAAAATTAGAATGATCTGAAGGGGTTTTATCCAGTTCCAAAAGGTAGGCAATTCGTTCTGCGGTTTCCTTCATTGCCTCACGATGCGCTTCATTGC
>JBDNHP010000501.1:0-2451 GCA_041688765.1 Flavobacteriales bacterium | reverse complement strand
TGTGCATTGCCGTGTTCGCCAAGAAAGGCATTTAAAGCACATCCCATTTCCAGGTTGCTCATGAGCCAATTGAATTGTGTCGCCGGGATGCCACCAAGCTGATGGGCAACATCTAAAAGACACTCAATCTGTGAACTCTCGCTACTAAGTGTTTCCCAAGCTTCATCAACAGTGAATTCACAGCCAGCAGCTTCTGTCTCATTGAGCATGGCAACCGCTGCTTGAAGCAAGGCATTTTGCGCCAAAGTACCATCAATATAATCTTGTGTATTGGATGCCTGCACTTCAGCCCAGTTGATATGACTTAATGCTTGTGCTGGAGAGTTGTACTGTCCGCTTGCTGTCAAGGCAAGCTATTGGATCAAGATTAGTAACCCCCGTCACAATGGTGCCGTCATCTACTTTTACTGCGCTTAAGGGCTGGCCGCTCAGCGAGAAGGTACTAATATACCCAGAAAACGCAGCAGCAGTGCTTGATATATTAGTGTCATAATGTAACAGAAGGATACAGCCATCAGTCTCCCCGTCATTGTTTTTAAAAACGATTAGTTTTGCATCGTTATTGGCACCAATATCTAATAGCGTATCTTTGACCCCAATTGGAACGATTATGATATCCGTGGTATCCATGAATTTTGAAGTCCGGGCAAGAAACCACATTGGGTTCATTTTCTGTGGCAGATTTAGGTTACTCATGCCACTTCTGTCCTGAGCGCCTTCAAACCATCGTCTAGCTTCTTCTATGGAAATAGGGCCACTTTTATTAGAAGAGATTTTACTTGCTGCATTTTCAGGTAGCATGTTGTCTTTTTTGCAGCCAATGTGAAGGCATAATAAAATTGTGCAGGCGAAAAAAAGCAAAGAAATTTGAGCGCTAAATGTTTGCATAATTGTAATTATCAGGTTATTTTTGATGGCAATTACGATTGTTATTTTGCAGTTTAGAAAATCATATCTGGCGCATCAGGATAGCAGATATTTTATTTGCCTTTGGCAAAAATGTAAATTGTTGAAACTAGTACCGTCCAATCCAAAATAACGAATTTAATACCTGGTGCTGACCAGTTAATTGGGCTGTATAACCAGTAATTCCATAGTGAAGAGCTTAACAAGAGTACTAAAATCATCAAATGCCTTTTGCCTTTTAATATACTCCAGGAAATAATGATATTAATAAGACAAAAAGCAATCATTGCTACCCATGTTTGAAATGAATTAAGTGTAGATGATGGCCCTGAAACAATAATTGGAAATGCAATAAAGTATATTGCCAATAGAAAGTTGATAATCAAATAAATTCCAATGATTAAATTGTACCAATAGGGCGATTTTATGCAGTATCTCATAGGTATTTAGTTGTTTGTTAAGGAATTAGTGCAAAATATAGGTTCTTGTTATCTGTTACATTTGCCGCTGCAAAGTGGCCATGAAAAATTAAAAATTGATAACCAAATAATTGTTGTAATCTTTTTTCACAGCCGCTTTGCGTTGGCAATATTTAGCAACAGAGTATTTTGTTTAGATGGCTATTGACAGGTTGAGGCTGAGGAAGTGCCGCCTGATAGTTGCTTATAACCACCAAAAGGAGGAATCCATTCAGGATTATTAGAACGAATATCTTCTCCTAGATCTTGTGGATTAAGCCCCGCACCTAATATCCAGCCTCCAATTGTTGTTGGTGTTTGAATGCCGATCAGCATAAGCTCACGTAGAGCAAATGTGGTGCAATTGTAACTGTTCAAATTATAAGCCGGAGGTAAAGAAAAGTTTTTTAAATGATCGATCATGGAATTAAATTTTGTGGCTTGGATTTCCCATTGAACCTTTACATCATATGGATGTGATGAATCATCGTTGAATTTTCCAGGGTGTGCGGGGTTTAAAGGATGCGCTTTCCCATCTGGATAGAATCCTAAATTTAGTTCTGTTATTTGGCCTTGCTCCACTTGTGTAATACCTAACCAAGTATGTCCAGCATTCCTTTTGGAGTCTGCATAAGATAATTCGAACACGGGACTTGGTTGATAGACATATAAAGTAACATAATGTACATCAGGAGAATTTATATTCGAACTTGTGTTGAAGCAATTTAAACGGGCGGATAAATTTCCAATTGGATGTTCAGGTGCAAGAACAATCAATCGGGCAGCTTCTTTCTTTTCTTCAGCCGTCGCATTTGGATTTTGATCAAGGTAGGCTTTGAAAAGAGTGTATATCTCTGGATTCTCAAACAACAAATTCAAATCGTCCACCTCCAAAAACGTCAAGTCATGTGTAACCATCTGATTTATAATGTCTGAAACAAATAATTGTGCATTGCCGTGTTCGCCAAGAAAGGCATTTAAAGCACATCCCATTTCCAGGTTGCTCATGAGCCAATTGAATTGTGTCGCCGGGATGCCACCAAGCTGATGGGCAACATCTAAAAGACACTCAATCTGTGAACTCTCG
>JBDNHP010000500.1:0-4101 GCA_041688765.1 Flavobacteriales bacterium | reverse complement strand
GCCAACTTGCGTCCGGAGCGTACCAATGAAATAGAATTCGGTATCGAGTTTGCCGTACTCAAGGACCGCCTCTCTTTTGATTTGTCATACTACGACCGCACCACGGTAGACCAAATCTTCAACGTGCCCTCTTCTGCTTCAACCGGATTTACCTCAAGGGTGCTGAACGCTGGTTCTATGCGCAACCATGGTATCGAAGCGATGGTTAATGCCCGTCCTATAGTAAGAGGTGGATTTACCTGGGATTTGATGGTGAATTTTGCTACGTTCAACAATGAGGTAGTTGAATTGGCCCCAGGTGTTGAGAACATCATTGCAGGTACCACTTGGGCTGCTGACGTGCGTGTACAGGAAGGCTTCCCATACATGTCGTTGTTCGGCCAGGACTTCCGCCGCAACGATGACGGCCAAGTGATTGTTGGAACCAACGGTTTCCCCTTGGTAAACAGCAACCGCGAGTTCTTGGGTAGCACCATTGCAGACTTCGCTGGCGGTATCCGCAATACATTTACTTTTAAAGGTTTGGAATTCAGTGCTTTGATAGACTATCAAGGTGGAGGTATCATTCACTCGACTTCTTTGCAGTGGTCTAAATACTCAGGTATGGATCCAGTAACTGTTGCAAATAACGTTCGTGAAACTGGCCTGATCGTACCCGGTGTCACTGAGGCTGGAGAGCTTAACGCTGTTTCAGTTAGCCCCCAAGCTTACTACCAAACTATCTGGACGGTGGCTTCCCCTATCATATTTGATGCTTCTTTCATCAAGCTTCGTGAATTATCATTGGCATACAGATTGCCTAACAGCCTGATTTCCAAGCTTCCTGTAGAAGATGTGCGCTTCCGTTTGTTTGGCCGTAACTTGGCTATCCTGCACAGCAACCTGCCCTACCTCGACCCGCAAGGCGTAAACGGTGCAGGCAACATTCAGGGCTTGGAAAACGCACAGGTGCCTACTACGCGCTCAGTGGGTTTCGACATCAGCTTTAAATTCTAATCTAAAGCTTTGCCAATTTGGCAGATTGTCGGAACTGTGAAAACGCAACCACCCACCTGCCTGTTATTTCTGATTCAAACGAACATTCAAAATTTCAACAAATTATGAAACATATCACAAAATATCTTTTAACTTTATTCCTCTTCAGTTTAGGGGTTACGAGTTGTACAGAGGACTTTGAGAAGATGAATATCGACCCGAACAACCCTACAGCGGTTCCGGCAGAGAACCTGCTTACCCAAGCCCAATTTTCCCTGTCAAACCTTATGTGGAGCCGTGCGCTCAACTTCAACTTCGGGATGCTGATGGTACAGCATTTTTCGCAAAGCGAATATGCCGAAGCCACCCGCTTCAATCAGAACCCTTCCAACTTCGACGGTATCTGGAACACTTTCTATGCTAATGGTATGAACGATCTGCAAGTAGCCATGCAAATTACGGCGGCCAATGCAAACCTCAACGAAGCTCAGCGCAACAACCATATTGCTGTACTGGAAATACTTCGCGTATGGTCTTTTCAGAACGTGACTGATATCTGGGTGAACGTTCCCTATTCACAGAGTTTCAATCCGGCTGAATTCTCAAACCCCCAGTACGACAAGCAGCAGGATATTTATGCTGGCTTAGTCAGTGAAATCGACGCCGCACTCAGCAAAATCACTGTGGCCTCTTCCGGCTTCACCTCAGGTGATATCTACTATGGTGGCAACATGGAGAAATGGCGCCGTTTCGGTAACTCACTGAAAGTGCGCATTGGTATGCGGATGGCTGATGTTGAGCAGGCTACTGCCAAGCGTTTAGTTTCTGAAGCGTTTGCCGCAGGTGTCATCAGTTCTTACGATGAAGGCTTCCACTTCCCTTTCCAAGCAGACCAACGCTTGGCCAATCCCTTCTTTGTGGATAATACCATCGGCAACCGTGACGACTTCACGCTTTCAGATGTGTTGGTAAATGCCATGAAAGCGCGTAATGATCCGCGTATCCCGGCTTTTGCCAATCCCAATGTAAGTGGTCAGTTTGTAGGTCTGCCATTCGGCCTTACCGACGGGGAGACTTTCGCTTTACAGGGTACGGCTTCTAGGCCAAGTACCCGTTTGCGCTCGGCTACCGCACGCGGTTACCTCATGACCCACGCAGAAATGAAGTTCTTTGAGGCCGAGGCCATTCAGAGGGAATTCATAAGCGGTAATGCTGCCGAGGCTTATAACGCTGCCGTAGCTGCTTCAATGACGCAATGGGGCATTACCGACCAAGCAGCAGTGAATTTCTACTTGGCCCAGCCCATCAATGTCTACGATGCTGCCAACTGGAAAAACTCAATCGGCATGCAAAAGTGGATTGCGCTTTACGGCAACGGTATCGAGGCCTGGTCGGAATGGAGAAGACTCGACGTGCCCTTGTTGGCCGTTCCTGCCGCCGCCGTCCGCACCTCTATCCCCGTCAGGGCATTCTATCCTGCTGTAGAGCTAGGTAACAACCCCACCTCCGTAGCCAATGCCGGCTTCGAAAACGAAATGAACATCAAACCTTGGTGGGATGTGAATTAAGGATAGAAAAACAAAGGAATTTACTATAGTAAAAGCCACTTCCATCGAGGAAGTGGCTTTTCTTTTGGTGTGTGCCGTGCATGTTAACTTATTGGGTAGTGAAAGTCCACTGTGGGTGTGGGGTTTGTAAGCACCAACTACTAGCCAAGAGCAAAGTTGTCCACTGCGAAATGGAACTTAAAGGAAGCGTTCGACTGAGCCCCCGAGCTGTCCCTCCCTTTTTGGTAAATATAAAGCAGGAGGTTATCGGCGGGTACGTTATACACCCACATATATTAACTTGACGGTAATCTAAAGTAGTTTTTGTGTAATTATATATGGATAAAGAGGACTTTAGAACGGTTGGTGAATCAACAAGGTTTTTGCTGAGGAAACGGGCAATTCAACTTTGTTTGTCAGGTAAAAAGCAGTATGAGGTGGCTCAGCTAATTGGAGTTAAAAAGGAGACTGTCTGTCACTGGAACAAACGCTACAAGAAGGTGGATTTTCCTGCCTTAAAAGGTAAAAAGACGGGTGTAAAATCGGAAGATAAAAAACTGTTGAGCCCACAACAGGAAAAGGAGATTCAAAATATGATTATAGATAAAATGCCTGATCAATTAAAACGTGATTATGCCTTGTGGACCCGTAAAGCAGTAAAAGAGTTGGTGGAACGCGAGTTTAAAGTTGTTTTGGCGATTACTGGGTATTCCGGAGCAAACTGAACACCTTATTCCGGTTTAAAGTGAACAGTTTTGATGATGATTTTTAGTTCTACTTTGTGATCAAATCACATAAGTATGGCCAATAAATCAACAGGATCAGTTAGGATACGAGAAATCATCAGAATGAAAGAGAACGGTCTTTCCAACAATCAAATCGCTAAAAACCTTGGAAAATCAAGGACAACTAGCATCAAATATCTTGGAGCCATTGCCGCTTCCGGGGTTTGTTTAAAGGAACTCCTTGAGCTCAAAGGCGAAGATTTATCGGAGCTTTTTGAAGTTCCCAATGCGTTAAGTCCTGTCAACAGAGCGCAGATTCGCAAAGATTTATATTCCTTTTTTCCTTATCCGGAAAAGGAATTAAAGCGTGTTGGTGTGACCCGTCATCTGCTCTGGGCAGAGTATAAGGCAAAACACCCCGAAGGAGTGATGTACAGCCAATTCTGTGAACATTACAATAAATGGAACTGCAAATCGGAAGGTTACATGCCTACTGCCCATAAAGCAGGGGAAAAGCTTTTCATTGATTATGCGGGTAAGAAACTCCATAGCATTGACCGGGAAACGGGCGAAATAAAGCCGATAGAAGTTTTTGTTGCGACCCTTGGCGCAAGCCAATACACTTTGAAGTCTCTTTTTCTCAGCAGATACCCGATTTTATAAGTAGCGTTCAAAATTGCCTGCATTATCTGGGGGGCGTTCCTGCCTGTATAATTCCTGATAATCTGAAATCGGCAGTCACCAAATCCAATAAATACGAACCCCATGTAAACAAACAGTTTGCCTGCTTTGCTTCCCATTACGACACTTCGATAATGCCTACCAGAGCCTTGAAGCCTAAGGACAAATCCTTG
>JBDNHP010000499.1:0-5848 GCA_041688765.1 Flavobacteriales bacterium | reverse complement strand
GCCGAAACGCTGATCTTATTTCGTTGTCCGAGGTTCATATCCTTTATTTCTGAGGTTCGTCAAGAATGTCCAGAAAGTCGATAGAACCCGCTTCCATTTTGTGCACCGCCTTTGTTACTCTAGCCACTAAATAATTGTAGGCAACATAAGCAATAATACCAACAATAAGTCCAACAATGGTTGTAATCATTGCCATTTTAGTTCCTCCTGAAATTTGATTTACATCAACCGATCCGGAAGATTCCATACTTAAAAAAACTTGTACCATACCGATTACAGTACCAAGGAATCCAAGCATTGGGGCAGTGCCAGAGATGGTAGCCAAACTGCCAAGATTTTTTTCAAGGTTGTAAATTTCAAGTTTCCCAACGTTCTCGATGGAAGCCGCGATGTCTTTGATTGGTTTTCCAATCTTGCTGATGCCTTTTTCAAGCATACGGGCAACAGGAGTTTGAGTTGTTGCGCAAAGGTTTTTCGCAGAATCTAATTTTCCTTCTGAAATGTAATCCTTGATTTTTGCCATAAAATTTTGCTCTTCTTTCAAGGCTCTTGAAATGGCGCGGTTTCTTTCTATAAATACCACAACAGTATAAATGGAAAGAATGATTAATGGGAAATTGATGTACCAACCCGCATCAACTAGCATATCTAGTATGGAGATTGGCGAGAGATTCGCACCGCCGGCAGCGTTGTCGCCGGCTGATTGTCCGTTCTGGGTAAGCATTCCCGAACCTTCCTGGATGAAAAGGAGCAAATTCATAGGGTGAGCAAGTAGTTTACATGTTGAACGGTGAAATTAAAGCATAAAGTATAAGTGCTGTCGAAATTAATCGGCAGTTATCCAACAGTACACGTTAATACTTTATTAGTTCAACCGAAGATGTTGCCGTGAATGAGAATGTAAGTGAATGCCCCAGCTAAATAGCCAAGAATAGCGAGCAAAGAGATTTTCTTCAAGTACCAGATGAAGTCTATTTTCTCCAAACCCATTGCTGCTACGCCAGCAGCTGATCCTATAATCAATGCGCTGCCACCTGTTCCAGCACAGTATGCAAGGAAATGCCAGAAATTCCCGTCAGGTACAAAATTGCTAAACCAGGCAGGATCTTGATTTATGATTTCTTGGGTAGGAATATCATACATACCCATAGAGGCCGCTACTAACGGAACGTTATCAATAATAGATGAAAGGAACCCGATGGCAATATTAATACTGTAGATATCGCCGAGGCTTTCTTTTAATATTACTGATAGTTGCCGCAAAAGTCCAACTTCTTGTAATGCCGACACGGCTAAGAGAATACCAAGGAAGAACAAAACAGAAGCAGTGTCAATTTTTCGGAGTACTCCAATTACAGATAATGGAGTCTTGTCTTCGTGATTCTTTGTCCGATGTAAAAGCTCGGTGAATGCCCAAATCATACCCAAACTCAGCATCATTCCCATAAAAGGGGGTAGGTGGGTTACGGTTTTGAAAATCGGCACGAAAAGCAATCCTGCAATGCCAAGTGCAAAAACAATTTTGCGCTCAAAATCAGTAGTTGGACTCAGGTAATGTTCTTTGCCTTCGGCTTTTAATGGACGATTCACATTTCCTTTCATTGTAAAAGAAAGCACAAGAAGAGGTACTACTAAACATACTATACTAGGAATAATCAAATTTGAAATTATGGCAACGGTACTCACTTGTTTTCCAATCCAAAGCATAGTAGTTGTTACGTCACCGATTGGCGACCAAGCACCGCCAGCATTGGCGGAAATAACAACAATACCGGCAAAGAACCATCGTGTTTGTTTGTCATCTATCAACTTCCTCAAAAGAGAAATCATCACAATAGTAGTGGTGAGGTTGTCTAGAGCGGCAGAAAGGAAAAAAGTAATAACTCCAACAATCCAAAGCAGTTTTACTTTATTGGTGGTTTTAATACGATCTGTAATTACAGCAAATCCTTCATGAGCATCTACCAATTCTACGATAGTCATAGCTCCTAATAGGAAAAATAGAATTCCGGAAATTTCACTCAGGTGATGCAGGAGTCGGTGTTCAAAAAATATTTTTAAACTTCCTCCCTCCCCACTTTCTGCTAAATAGTTCTGAAAGTCAAGGCCAAGATGCGCCGGAGCTTCATTTGCTCCAATTACAAACAATGTCCAACAAAGCACCCCCGTAATAAGGGCACTCGCAGCTTTATCAATTCTAAAAGGATGTTCAAGCGCAATGAAAGTATATCCAATTACAAAAATGGCAATAATGGCGAGTTCCATCTCTTCTGCTTAGATTAATTTGTTTAAAGCGATTTCTAATCCGCGTGCGGATAAATGGTTTTGTTGATGACCAGCTTTGTAAATTTCTTCGATTGCCCTGCGTATAGTGGCAGAGGTATCAGAAAAAATAGCTTCATCACTCAAATTAATATCTCCATTGCTCATTAGGTAGGCAAAAACGCGCGCCATTCCACAATTGGCAACGAAATCCGGTATCACACTCATGTGTTGATCAGCGAACTCATAGATTGGTCCGTAAAAGATTTCTTTATCAGCAAAGGGAACATTGGCTCCAGAAGCAATCACTTTTACCCCTGCCTTGGCAAGTCTTTCTAATTGATCCAGCGTTACTAATCGGGAAGATGCACAAGGCAAAAACACATCTGCTCTCAAATCCCAGATTTTACTATTTACTTCCTCAAAGCTGAGTTGTCCTTCTTCCGAAAGTGCATTCCCAAGCTTATTGCAGAAGAGATCTTTTATTTGTTCTTTGCTAAATCCATTTTCATTAATCAAGCCTCCAGCTCTATCAATAATTCCAACTATTAGTGCTCCGATTTCTGAAAGGTAATACGCTGCGGCACTGCCCACATTTCCCCATCCCTGAACTATAATTTTCTTACCACTGAGCTTGCCACCGAAAACATCATAAAAATGCCTTACAGACTCCGCTAAACCGTAGCCTGTAATCATATCTGCAACTTTGTATTTGCCTTGAGGAATTGGAGTGTACCTGCTGTCTTCAAGCGTTTTAATAACCCCTAGACGCAAATTACCGATACGCTTCACTTTTTGAGCTTCTGTTGGCTGGAAATGCCCATTGAAAACGCCTTCTTGTGGATGCCAAACTCCCTGATCTTCTGTTATCGGAATTACTTCATGAATCTCGTCAATATTCAAATCGCCGCCCGTACCGTAATAGTGCTTTAGTAAAGGGGTAACAGCCGCATACCAGCGCTCAAGAACTTCACGTTTGCGAGGATCACGAGGATCAAAATTAATACCTGATTTAGCACCGCCAATTTGAGGCCCTGAAACGGTAAACTTAATTTCCATGGTCTTAGCCAAAGACTCCACCTCTCGCTTGTCCAATCCTACTCGCATCCTGGTTCCACCACCGGCAGCCCCACCTCTGAGCGAATTAATTACAACCCATCCCTCGGCTTCACTGTAGGGGTCCTTCCACTCAAAAACGATTTCTGGTCGTTTGTTTTCGTAGGCTTTAAGAAGATCTTTCATTCTTGCAGATAAATGCGCGCCAAAAGTAGGGATTTACTTCATAGCCAATTGATCTTCCAAAGAATTCATTAACACGCCAAAAAGATTCCTCCTGAACAATGGTTGCGACTTGCTCCGGTTACACTTGCTAAGCAGTTTATTTCTCCTCTCCATCGCTTCAGGCCTAAGAAAGCAAAAATCAAGGCTTCTTTGAAATTGATCAGTTCCTTTGCAGGAACAACCCAAATTCCGGGACGATAATGATGCAGCCTGTTAATAAAATGACTATTGAATGTGCCTCCACCTGTAATCAATACAGATTTGCAGCCGGAAGGAATTGCCTTATTTATTTCTTGAGCAAAATGATCTGTAAGTGTAGCAAGCAGATCTGCCGAGGAGTAATTCGTTTCGTCAAGAATGGGAACTAAAATAGCTTCGAACCATTCCCTTCCTAAGGATTTAGGTTTGGCTTCTTGGTAATAGAGGAGATCACTGAGCTTTTGGAGCAAATCAATCTCAATTCTACCTCCTGCTGCTAATTTTCCATGATTGTCAAATTCCAGTCCTTCACGATTGGCAATATGATTTAATGCCATATTTAATACGCAAATGTCAAAGGCAATTCTGGTTTGGTTTTGTTGAAATGAAATATTGGCAATTCCGCCTAAATTAAGGCAGGCGTCGAAATTACTGAATAGAAGATCGTCGCCAATAGGTACGAGGGGAGCACCTTGCCCGCCCAAGGCGATATCCTGAGTTCTGAAATCCCCAAGCACAATAAATCCGCTTATTGCAGCAATAGTGCCGGGGTTTCCAATTTGCAAGGTATAGGAGTGATTTGGCTGGTGAAAAACGGTATGTCCGTGGCTTGCAATAAAGTCTGGTTTGAAATGATTCAACTCGCAAAAACTTCGGACTTGGAGGGCGCAAAATTTGGCAAATTCAGCATCCAATAAACACAATTCTTCCGCTTTCATTAAATGAGCTTTTCTTAGCTTCGAAATAAAAGAAGAATCGTATTTAGAAGTGTTGGCGGCAACAATTTCGAATTTTTGAATGTTATCACCTTCGAATGTGCATGCAGCAATATCTAGTCCATCGAGAGAAGTTCCTGACATTAACCCGATTACCCGATATGGCTCTTCCCTTTCAATCATCCGTTTAATATTTTAGAGGAATGGATTATATTTGCCCGCCCTCAAAAGTAAAAGAATCGTATAGACAACCGAGGAAAAAACAAGATTAAATGAATTTCGAACTTAGCGAAGAGCATATTGCAGTGCGCGATGCCGCAAGAGATTTTGCACAAAATGTGCTTAAACCCGGCGTTATTGAAAGAGACGAAAAAATGATTTTCGCCGCTGACGAAATTAGACAGTTGGGTGAATTAGGTTTTATGGGAATGATGGTTGATCCACAATATGGCGGCAGCGGAATGGATACCATTTCATACGTATTGGCTATGGAAGAAATTTCCAAAGTCGATAATTCTGTATCTGTTTGCATGTCTGTAAATAATTCATTGGTTACATGGGGGCTGCAGGCCTATGGAACAGAAGAACAAAAACAAAAGTATCTTATTCCACTAGCAAAAGGTGAAAAAATTGGTGCATTTTGTTTGTCTGAACCTGAAGCAGGATCAGACGCCACTTCTCAGCGAACTACTGCTGTTGATATGGGCGACCACTATTTATTGAACGGAACTAAAAACTGGATTACAAATGGCAGTTCGGCTAGCATTTATTTAGTCATTGCTCAAACCTATCCTGAATTAGGACATAAGGGTATAAATGCCTTTATTGTTGAAAGAGGTTGGGATGGATTTATTATCGGTGCTAAGGAAAACAAGCTGGGTATTCGTTCTTCAGACACCCATACTCTAATGTTCCAGGACGTAAAAGTTCCTAAGGAAAATAGAATAGGAGAGGATGGTTTTGGATTTAAATTCGCCATGAAAACACTTGCAGGTGGAAGAATTGGCATTGCGTCTCAAGCTTTAGGAATAGCGAGCGGTGCAATGGAATTGGCAATTGCATATTCTAAAGAAAGAAAAGCTTTCGGAAAAGAAATTTCAAAACATCAGGCTATTGCTTTTAAACTGGCTGATATGGCCACTGAAATTGAGGCAGCAAGGCTTTTATGTCTCAAAGCAGCTTGGTTGAAAGATAATGGCGGGAATTATGAATTGGCGAGTTCAATGGCTAAGCTTTTCGCTTCTCAAGTGGCTATGAAGAATACTATTGAAGCTGTTCAAGTTCACGGTGGATACGGTTATGTGAAAGAATATCATGTTGAAAGATTAATGCGCGACGCCAAGATTACTCAAATTTATGAGGGAACTTCGGAAGTGCAAAAAATCGTTATT
>JBDNHP010000498.1:0-2386 GCA_041688765.1 Flavobacteriales bacterium | reverse complement strand
GTTAAGGGTTCACCTGGACAAATGAATGTAGTAATGAATCTTAGCATGGTAAGTGGAGTGGATAATCCATCCACTATTAAAATGTACATTGATGTTGCTAAAAATGGCATACAAGATGACTTTCCAATCAATGGAGTTGTTTCAGGAAGCACCATAACCTTTGGTTTGCTCAGCCTGATTAATAATGACAATGTATATTTTGCTGAAAGGACTAGTACTTATTATGCCGTTGGCACCGGCTCATTTCATTCAGCATTGTGGGCGAGATCTGCAGGAGGTGCAACCTTATCTCAGCCGAATTTTTGCGATGCCGTTTCACTTGTTATTCAAAATGGATACAGCGTAACACTCAGTCAGAATGGAAATACTGCTTGTAATAACTTCAATATTGAAGCCGGCGGTACTCTCATATTTACGGGAGCAGGTAATTCCGTACTTCGCCTAAAAGGTGATTGGTATAGCGATGGTACTTTAATACAACCCGCAGGCAAAGTAGAGTTCAACGGCAATCACCATCAGAGCATTGAAGGTGGAGCTCAAGCATTTAATAATGTGACCATAAACAATGTAACCGGGGTTAGTATACAAGCTACGGAAGTTCAAATCACCAAGGAACTAAAAATTCAAACTGGAACATTAACAACCAATGATGCTCTTGTGATTACTTCCAATGCTTCCGGCACAGCATATATTGCTTCGTTAACTTCTGCAACAGCAAATATTGTAGGAGATGTAACAATACAAAGATATCATAATGCTGCAGCAGCAGGCTGGGTAATGTTAGCCGCTCCGGTTGGAGGCTTAACAGTTGCCGATTGGAATGATGATCTCCCAACCACAGGATTTCCAGGCTCCGACTACCCACTAACTTCATTTAATAATATTCGCTATTACGATGAATCTATTGCTGGAACATTTGGAAATGGCTACTTCGGTGTATCGTCCATAACCAGTCCACTAGACCCTATGTCAGGCTATTACGTATACACTTTTGCGGGTGCCCATAATATTGACGTAAGCGGTCCTATCCAGAAATTTAATTTAAATATACCTGTTACCTATACTAATAACGGGATATTGGGGCATGATGGTTGGAATCTAGTATCTAACCCGTACCCATCTGCTATTAATTGGACTACAGGTGGGGCTTGGACAAAAACCAATATTGCCAATGAGGTATACATTTACAATGCAGCAACAGGCAATTATGCTACGTATATTTCAGGAGTATCTGCAAACGGCGGATCACCGATTATTGCAAGTTCTCAAGCCTTTTTTGTAAGAGCAACTGGGGCGAGTCCCACACTTGCCATTACCGAAAATGCTAAGACAACAAGTGTAGGTGTTTTCAAATCAAATGAAGAGGGCAGCCTCGCCATTTTGAGCATTGGCAGAGAAGATAAAAATGATGAATTAGTTCTTGGACTAAATGTCGGTGTAAGTGGGTACGAATCAGGAATTGATGCTATTAAACTGGTGAATCCGACAGGCAGTGTAAGCGTTGCTGCACATGGTGTTGCAAATGAATTACTCGCCATTGACCATATTGGATCAGATACTAAAATCATTCCGCTATACATTAACGTTCCGCATGATGGAAAATATGATGTTACACTAAGAATTTTGAATGGAGAGGGTTCATTAGTAAGTGCGAATGTAGAAGATTTGCTCACTGGAGAAATTCATGATATAAGCAATATAAATTCAAGAATTTTCTTTGAAGCAGGGGAATACAACGATCGCTATGTGCTCCATTTGGATTTCAGAACTGAAGATAGTTCTTTGCGAGCTGTTGCTGATACATTCACTTGGATTCAGGGTGATCAAATTAATCTTATATACACAGGATCGGATGACTTCATTGGCAATGTTGATGTATATAATTCTATTGGCCAAGTAGTGTACAGCGGAACCTTGAATATAACTTCAGGCTCAGGTGTTTACTTGCCAGTAGCGAAAGGAACCGGAAATTTAATTGTGCATTTGCGCAGTTCAATTAATGGTAATTCAAATGTAATAAAGATGTATCATTAACAACGGGCTGATGACCATCTTGTGGCAGCGGACTGTAGCAGCGGACTGTAGCAGCGGACTGAAGTCCGCTGCTACTAGATGGTTCGACCCCATGGGTCTTAGGTGATTTAGCTTGAGTTGAAGATCTGTATTAGACTAAATCTTCAAATAAATACCGCTCATCATATTCAACTTTAAACTTTTTCAAATACTCCAAATATTCGTATTTAAATGTTTGTTTTCTGTGGTGCTCTTCCTGATTAGCTATATATTTATAAACATTGTCAATATGCGAGCGGCTGTATGAAAAAACCCCATATCCTACCTGCCACTCAAACCTATGATTTGTTAATTTGTGGTCATTCACATATTT
>JBDNHP010000059.1:0-2895 GCA_041688765.1 Flavobacteriales bacterium | reverse complement strand
TTAAAAAAAATAGCATTGTTCAAAGCTTCACTTTGAAAAAAAACCAGTTCTGATAGGGATTATGGCTTATTTTTGAGATATTTCCAAACCCACATCCCGAAAAGTGTTCCAGAGATTGGCCCCAAGAAATAAACCCAAAGGCTTTCGGTATGGCCAGATACAAGAGCAGGGCCAATAGAACGTGCAGGGTTCATGCTTGCCCCACAAATTGGGCCGGCAAACATTGCTTCTAAGAGCACTACCGATCCTATTGCAATTCCAGCGAACAAGCCTTGCTCTTTTGATCCATGAGCAACACTCATGATAACGAACATGAGAAGAAAGCTGAGTATAAATTCCAGTCCTAAGGATTGTCCATCAGAACCTGCAGGAATTGTTGCGCCCAGAAATTCGTTTCCATTAAATAACAATAAGAGCATACCGCTTGCCGCAATTGCCCCCATACACTTGCTCAGTATATACGGCATAAGCTTTTTCAAAGGGAATTTTCCGGCAGCGGTAAAAGCAATAGAAACGGCAGGATTAAAATGAGCCCCTGAAACCTCGCCTAAGGCATAAATCATCGACATTACGATTAGTCCGAATGTTATTGCTACTCCGGCATGCCCAATCATTCCGCCACTCTCCTGATCAATAATAATCGCTCCGGTTCCACAAAAAACTAATGCGAAAGTGCCTATAAATTCAGCGATGTATTGTTTCATGCTCATTTCAGAAAAGTTCCGGGTAAAGATATACATCAGAAGCATGTTCAATAAATCGAATGTTCAGGAAATAGGGCAGAATTCAAACGATGATCTCTTGAAAATGAAGCTTTCTAAAAAAAACAAATGAAGATCAAGGAGCCTACTAGTGATAAAGCAATCAAATATTTCATCACTTCAGTTTTTTGCAGCCCAATTGTTCCTAAAAAAGGGTACGCATATAAAAAAAAAGAAAACGCTTTATAAAGCAAATGAAAAGGGTGTAAAGCAAGATCGCTCCAATTGAAAAAGTACTAAATGTAGTGATTTTTCTTTGATTTAGAAGGAGTATTTTTGTTCAAAATTCTGACACATGACTAAATTATTCCTTTTCCAAATTCTTCTTTTCGCACCCCTTTTTGCTTTTACTCAGCCAGGTATTTTGGATGATTCCTTTGCTTCTGGTGGCGAGTATATTTTGTTTGACAATGACTTCACATATTGCTATGTTGAAGACATGATTCTCGACAGCCAAGGTCGTATCATGATTTTCGGGGCGCACACTTTCAGCGATACCAACAACCCCACTTTTGTACTCAGACTACATGCAGATGGAACACCTGACCTGACTTTTGCTGAAGGAGGTATATTAAAATTTGAAGACTTGCAAATCCTCGGTGGCTCTTGCTTTGGCATTGCGGAGCGCCCAAATGGACATTACATTTTAGGCACTACTTACCTTGACCAAGGTAACTACGGAGTTGAATTAATTGAAATTGATGCCAATGGGCAAATCCACACCGACTTTGGAGACAATGGCATAGCCACCTCTGACTTGTTTGAGCAGCCGCTTCTTTTTGAACTCGCTCTGACTGGAGAAAATAAAATTGTGGTTTCTTACACTACATTTTACGCTTCTGATTTTGTTCAAAGGGGCGATTGCGTTGTTCATCAATTTTTACCAAATGGAGAGCCTGACATGGGTTTTGGAACAAATGGAAAAACTGTTATCGGCACCATTGAAGCCGACGAAAGAATTTTTGACATAGATATAGATAACGACAACAACATTTATGTAAGCGGCTATGGGGACATCGACTTTTTTACTCCAAATCCTACCAACGGAATGGTAATTTCGCTCAATTCGAACGGTCAACTTCGCTCGGATTGGGGCACAGATGGTATTGCTTTGTACAGCGACAATTCAACACTGATGACAGCCTTAGGTGTGGATATTGCAGCCAATGGAGACGTGCTGTGCGCAGGTGCTTCATACAATCCTTCAGAATTTTTGCAATCAGGACTTGTTACTCGCCTAAATGCCTCGGGCCAATTGATTCCTTCCTTTGGCACCAATGGTTTTGTGCTTATTGAGATGACTGAAGCGGAAATACTTCAAGTGAGAGAAACGCAGGATTTGAGCATCACAGCGACGGGTGTATTCCTCCATCCCGGCAATGATGATGATGTGATGGTGGTGAAAATGACAGCCAACGGTGATTTGATGGGCAATTTTGGAAATGATGGCATGACTGAGCCTTGGGACTTGAGTTTTGGTGAAGAAGAGGTAAAAGGAATGGCCATTCAAACAGACGGCAAAATTATAGTGGCTGGCTTCGGTTTTGCTACTATTGAAGGCGGGGGCGGTGGTGAAATTACCGGCGGTGATTTTATTGGCGAAACAGGTTACGTTTTGAGGTACCTCAATGACGTGACAAATGCAGTGGAACTAGTTGACGAAACGCAATTGTTGAGCATTTTCCCTAACCCTGCCCATGATTTTATTTCCATTCGAACAGAAAACGTTATCCGCCAAGTGGAGCTATGCACCATGACAGGCCGACTGATACAAACATCTAGCATTAACATGGCAGAACTTGCCAAAATTGACCTTGTTAATATGGTTGCTGGCATGTACTTGATACGCGTGCAATTTGCGGATGGCGAGCAATCCGTTGTGAAGTTTGTAAAGCACTAAATGCTCTTTGGGCTGCCAAACAAAAAAAGTAATTGGCCATTTCAAATATGAAATTTGAAATGGCTTTTTATATGTCTGAATTTCAACTAAGGATTAGCTACGTTAAACCATCATTGAAGTAGCTTCAAGAAATAATCAATGAATAATGCTTAATGCGGCTTTACGAAAGAACTTGCTAACTCAGGATAATTACTACACGTTTTCAATAAGTGGATAATTCCCGCAATAAAGCAG
>JBDNHP010000497.1:0-1456 GCA_041688765.1 Flavobacteriales bacterium | reverse complement strand
CCAGGATGATGAATAGAACCGCCGCCTCCGCCAAATCCGCCATTACCGCTATAGTTGGATACACCACCATCACCGCCATTGGTAAAGCTTTTTGCATTTCCTGAGCAGCTGGAATTACCTGTGAATCCTGCACCACCGCTATCGCAATAACTACCTGAATCGCCGCCATTTGTTTTGCCGTTGTTTGTAGTTTGACCGCCCTGTCCAGGTTGCTTAACGCCTTGATAAAAAGCAGTTCCGCCACCACCGCCACCGGCAACGAGCATCGGACTAGCCGTCATGTAATTAGCACCAGTAGCGATAAAGGTACCACCACCACCACCTCCGCCATCATATTGAGGATCCGCAGCATCACTACCTTTTTCACCAACTAAAATTTGAAGTATAGTGCCTTGTGTAAGGTTGAATTCTCCACGCATGGTTGCTCCTAAACCTCCTTTATTATTGACATTAACGGTACCACCTTCAGCGCCGTACGCTTCAATAGAATAAGTTCCGTCAGCAGGTACCGTCCAAGTTTCAATAGATCCGGTATAATCAAACTGTATATTTCCTATTTCCTCAGGATCAAAGCAGTTTCCGCACTCATCAAGCACCCAATTTCCCCCGCAAACACCTGCACAGTCCAAGTATAGACAAGACGCATCATCCACGTTAGCTGTTGGGTCATAGTTGCATGCATTTACATCTGTACAACCTAAATCATAAGCGCATGAGCCATCATCATCGGTGGCTGCAGGATTGTAATTATCGGCCTCATCATCTGTGCAGCCGATTAAACAGTTCGGTATTAGTGAATAGGTTATTACAACATACCCGTTTCCGCTTCTCACACCTGAAGAATTACTCTGATTTGTGCCCGAGTTGTATGATCCACCGCCGCCACCGTAAGTAGAGTAAGAGCTCCATTCTGAAGCTACTCCTCCTCCGGAATAACCACCTCCACCGCCAGGACCGCCGATTTGGCCGCCGCCACCACCGCCGTATCCGCCGTAGTTATTATTGCCGTAACAGCAATTGCCCAAACCACCGTTACCTCCATTCAAATAGGCTATTCCGCCAAAGGCAGTGCAACAATTGTTACCGCCGTTTGCGCCATTGCCTAAAAATCCACCTCCTGCACCGCCTTGATTGCTTCCAACAGAAGAACCACCATTACCGTTTTGTCCTCCGGCTCCTGTTTGATAACAAGATGGGGGAGTTGCGCCTGAAAGAGTTGTTTGTCCATGCGCTAAAGTGACGTCTCTTGTGCAATTCACACCATATTGAGATGATGGTCCGCCACCACCGCCACCGGCAACGAGGTATGGAACGTTTCCTGCCGTTTTAACGATGAAAGATCCTCCACCTCCGCCGTTTTCATTGCCGTAAGGATCGTTTACCAAGCCTCCCGTTCCGCCCATGCGACCTACTAGTACACTAAAAGCTTCGCCTGGAGTAACGCTAAAAGTGCCTT
>JBDNHP010000496.1:0-10366 GCA_041688765.1 Flavobacteriales bacterium | reverse complement strand
CCGTTTTGGAAGATCGCATCATTGAAGACATAGTTGTTCGTATTGAAGAGGGAGAACTTTGTGTGCCTGATCGCGAGGTCAAAGTTCCCGGTTCATCTTCATCGAAAAGAAAAAGATAATTCCCATCTCATTCGTCTGATTCTAGCGTAGTCTTAACTTAGGCGAGTAAATGATTCAAAAGCTTATATTAATTTTCTGTATATCAGCGCTTTCCATTCAAATTGGAAATGCGCAATCCATTGTATTGCCTTTGCCTGCGGTAGCAGATACATCGATATTTTGCAATCCTGAACCGGAATTGAGCAGGATTAATTCATTTGGTTTTTCACCAAATGGACTGCAACCCGTTAAAAATCTTGGAGAAGAACAAGGACTACCATCAGTAGATTATTATTCGGTTTTTGTTGACAGCAGGGGTAATGTTTGGATGGGACTTCAATTTGGAGGAATAGCAAGATTTGACGGTTCCAAATTGGAGTACTTTTCTGAGTTCGAATTCTTTAATTCATCCAAGGTTCTCGATATTATTGAAGATCAGCAAGGTCGGATCTGGTTTGCCTCTCAGGGCAAAGGAATTATGCGATACAATGGTCATTGTTTCGAACATTTTAGTGAAGCAAACGGATTGCCCGACAACTACATTTTATGCCTTTTTGAGGATCGAAAAGGTCGGGTTTGGGCTGGTACAAATGGCAGCGGAGTGTTCCGATTTGACAATGACAGTTTGCGCGTATTTACCCTTGACGACGGTTTGCCGGTAAATAAAGTATGGAGCATTGAACAAGACAATCAGGATCGTATTTGGTTTGGTACTATTCGCTCTGGCATTGCCGTTTGGGATGAAATTGGAATGCAGCGATTTAAACAAGAAGATGGCTTCAATTCCAATAATATTCGAAGTCTGTATTGCGAGCAAAAAGGTATCATTTGGATTGGTACCGATATGGGAATATCACGCTATATCAATGGTAGATTTGAAATCTACAAATCCAGCGAAAGCGAGGAAGGAATGGTGATTTCAGACATCTGCGGAACAAGTAACGGCGATGTCTTTTTTGGCGTTGCCGAAGTTGGATTGATGCGGTTGAGGGATGACGAAATCAAAATAATTAACACTGAGCAAGGCCTGATCGATCTTTCGATTTCAAGTATTTGTCCTGATAAAAAAGATAATATTTGGATTGCAAGTCTGGGCGGTGGAATAATGCGTTATGATGCGGAGATTTTTAGAAATTACAATCAGGTTGAAACCTTTGGGTCAGGCATTTCCAGCATATACGTAGATGGAAATGGAAAAGCCACAATAGGTCTAAATTCCGGCACACTTACCTGCTTTGGGAATCAAAATAATTGTTTCGAAAACAGTCCTTCTCTTTCTGCCCCCATTTTTGATATTGATAAAGACAAAGCAGGTAATTTCTGGATTGCGGCTGATAATGAAGGACTTTGGTATCAGAAAAATGGACAATGGCAAAAACAAAATGTGTCCGTTGCTCCAAAAGCCCGATTTATAACGGTAACGGCTACTGATGAGGCCATTTATGCCGGAACATTTAGCGATGGTGTTTTCAAAATTACATCGGATACAGTGCTTCAATTTCTTCCAGAAAACCTCAAAGGCAAAGACATTTGGGCCATTTTTGAAGATCGCAAAGGACGAGTTTGGTTAGGCACTGATAAGGCTGATTTATGGCTGCTAAATCCTAGTTCTGAAACGGGAATTCAAATAGGCAAAAATGAAGGATTACCCGGAAATTTGGTTTACAGTATTTGCGAAGACAAAAACGGAAACCTGTGGATTGGTTTAAAAGACCGAGGAATTGCGATGTTGAAAGCCGAGGCCGTGGAGAATTGTCGCAATGCAATTAAACCCAAACCCGAAGACTTTTTGCGCTTTACCTCTTCTGATATACTGATATCAAATTTGGCCGATTTGGTTTACTGCGATAGTAAAAACCATTTATGGGTGGGCACGAGCAAAGGAATACAGCGATTCGATATTAACAATGATCTTCAAAATCCGCTAAGTAATCCGCGTCATTATGGTTTGCATGAGGGATTGAGAGGAGTTCAGGCAAATACGCGAAAAGTATTTGAAGACGCAGATGGAAATATTTGGTGGGGGATGTCAAAATATCTTTGCGTTTATCAGCCCAAAGAAGATTCTGAAGATGCCGGATTACCGCTGGTTTTTTTGGATGGACTCCAACTTGCTCCAGGCGAAAAAATGCGTTGGAATGATCTAAACTCAGATAATCGTTTTTATCCCATTTCATCCTATCTGGCTTCCATTTGGCGAAACTACATCCATTTTGACGCGGTGAAAGCATGGAATGGAATGCCTGAAAAATTGGTGCTCTCTCATAACCTCAACCGTTTAATTTTTCAGTACCACGCCATTAACTGGAAGGGAGAAGATAAAATCAGATATCAGATAATGCTCGAAGGGCTAGATGCTGATTGGCGAGATGCGGGCTCCAATGACGGCATGGAATACCCAAGTTTACCTCCGGGCAAATATAGTTTTAAGGTAAGGGCTTCCAATGAAGCAGGACTTTGGAGTGAGCCTGCAGTATTTGAATTCGTGATTCAGGAGCCTTTTTGGCAAACTACGTGGTTTATAGCGGTGGTGGTTCTTCTTCTGATTGCTGCAACGTATCTTTTTTTCCGATATAGGTTAAAAAGATTGCAAAAAGAGAACTTGATACTGGAAGTAAAAGTGAAAGAAAGAACGGAAGATTTGAGAAAAGAAAAACTCAAGTCCGATAATTTATTGCTCAACATTCTTCCTGAAAAAACCGCCGAAGAACTCAAAGAACGAGGTGCCGCTACCACCAGAAATTATACTTCCGCATCTGTCTTGTTTTCGGATTTTAAAGGTTTCACTATGCTCACCGAAACCATTACTTCGACTGAACTCATTAATACCTTGGATTCCTTTTTTAGGGAGTTCGACGAGGCAATTCCGGTTTATAAGGTTGAAAAAATTAAAACCATTGGAGATGCTTATATGTGTGCTGCCGGCATACCTGTTGAAGATCCAAATCATGCCATAAATCTGGTAGGTTTTGCATTGGAAATGCTCAGTAGAACCGAAAAACTCAATAATCAAAGAGCCAAAGAAGGGCTAAAACCTTGGAACCTTAGAATTGGAATACACAGTGGATCATTGATATCGGGCGTGGTAGGAAAACGAAAATTCGCTTATGACATTTGGGGTGATACAGTAAATATCGCAGCACGCATGGAAAGTAGCGGGGAAGTGAGCAAACTCAACATTTCTGAATCAACATACCAATTGGTTAAAGATCATTTCAATTGTGAAAGTCGAGGAAAAATTGCCGCCAAAAATAAAGGTGAGCTTGAAATGTATTTTGTTCTTGGGAGAAAATAGCCAAAGTTTTCATTTGACTTAAATTTCCTACTCTCCAAACCCATAATCAAGCATACTTAAATTAGCACATTTGGCTGATTATGATGCCTTTAGACTTTGAATTAACTTTTCCGAATTAAACGTTTAAAACGGATAAATAATTTCTTATCTTGGTCGCTACCAAAGCTAAACTTATGAGGACCATCTTAAAGGTTCTACTCTTGTTAACCGCCTGTTATGGGCTAACTATGCAAGGGCAAACCAAATTCCGCGTAAATAACACCGGCATTTCTGCTGATTTTACAACTATAGCTGCTGCTGTAGCTGCTGCAAGTCCCAACGATATTATCATTATTGAACATTCCAATGTGCCTTATGGTAATGCCACTATTGATAAACGACTTACTATTTATGGCACCGGTTATTTCTTAGCGGAGAATCCAAATCTTCATGCAGACACCCGAAGTTCAAAAGTAGGAACGCTCACTTTCGTTAATGGTTCTGGGCCTAGCTTAATCTCGGGATTAGAAGTTCAAACCGGCTTGATCATTGAGGAAGATGATATTACAGTAGAGCGCTGCAGAATCCTAGCCACCATTACAATTGGTGCATTAGGGGCAGTGAGTAATACCATTATTCAGAAAAGTTTTATTGTTCATAACAGTGCTATTCTTATTGATGCACAAAATGCGCTCAATCTTAATATCCGCAATTGTCTTTTGCAAAATAACGCTGGAATTTCGGATTTTAATGTTAAAATGACTGTAGGATCTGCCTTGATTAACCACTGTTTACTAGTTGGAGTGCCAAAATGTGTTTTGAAAAATGCTACCGTAAAGAACAGTTATTTTCATGATTGCATAATTGATCAAATACTCTCAGTTAGTCACGATGTAGAGTATTCTGCGTCTAATACAAATTTCATTAATGTATATGGAGACCCTAGCAATCAGGACTTTTCATTACAGGCTTTCGTTTCTAATTTGCCGGATACCATTCTGAGTTTCAACCAATTCAGCAGTACTGATGAAAAGTTCAAACTCAATCCAGTTTGGCCAACAAATAGATTGAAGAATGCCGGTTTAGGTGGCGTTGATATTGGAATGTACGGTGGAGCTGCACCTTATATACTCTCCGGAATACCACCAATTCCATCAACCTATTTTTATAATGGCGACCTCAACGGTTCACCCGGCAATGGTTTGAATGTTGGCGTTAAAGTAAAAGGAAACAAATGAAAAAGCCAAACAACCACATTAGTGTATTCAGGCATTTTGTCTTGATTTCACTCGCCGTAATTGGATTGCAAAGTTGGGTATTTGCTCAAACACCAACAATCAATGAGGTTTTCATAAGTTCAACATTTGATTCTAACCAAAATATTAGTTTCACTGTTGTAGCTTCAAATTTTGCCGAAATCAATCTAAATGTAATTGAATATAGTTTTGATTCGGATCCAGGCCCGGGCAATGCTCTCGGAGAACAGGTAGTACAATTCAGCCCATCAAATCCTGCTACCGTAGCCATACTTGCAGAATCTGCAGGATTAACAGTTGGCCCGCACATTTTGATCGTATACGTGCGCAGTATTAATGGAGTGTATAGCTCAGCTGTGCAGCGGTTTTTTGAAATCAGACCTCCGATGGATAGCGACCCGTTAATAGTAGCTTACGAATATGCCTTTGACCAAGATCCGGGAATTGGAAATGCCAATATTATTGATGTAGTGCAAGCCGTAACTCCTTTAGAAGTTGATTTAGTGATAGAAATACCATTGGCTCTCGGTCCGGGCCCGCATACCTTACTGCTGAGGTTCCAAGATGAATTTGGCAACTGGGGTGTGACTTATTACCATGATTTCAATAACGTTCCTCCATTGGACCCATCTGTTGTGGATTTTAATGGCGACGGGGTAATTAATGTTCAGGATCTCATGTTGCTCATTGCAGCTTATCCTTGTAATGCCAATTGTATTATTGACGCTAACGGTGATGGACTAACAGATACAAACGACCTTTTGCTACTATTTGCATTCTTTGGTGAAACTTATTGATTTTCTGATAATTTTTGCTTCAATTCTTCCAATCCGATACTGGCTCCTAGCTTGATATGCTGAAGTGAAGTGATTAATCTGCTTTCTGGAATTCCAGGGTCTATAAGGTATTTTGGCACATTGGGGGCAACAAATTCAACTAAACTTGCCGCAGGATAAACTTGTAATGAAGTGCCCACCACTGCAAATAAATCTGCCGTTTGTACCAGTTCAATGGCAACCTCCATCATTGGAACTGATTCTCCAAACCAAACAATATGTGGGCGCAATTGGTAGCCGAGTTCACAAGTATCTCCAACTTTTAATTCCCAACCTTCCATTGGATAAATCGAAGAACTTTTAATGGAACTTCTTGCTTTAATAATTTCTCCGTGCAGATGAATCACATTGCTCGATCCGGCGCGTTCATGGAGATCATCAATATTCTGAGTAATGATTTGCACATCATACCACTGCTCTAATTCTGCGAGAATTTCATGACCTTTATTGGGTTTTGCTTCCTGAACAGCTTTTCTTCTCAGATTGTAAAACCTGAGCACCAATTCAAAATCTCTTTCCCATGCCCCGGGCGTTGCAACATCTTCTATTCTGTGATTTTCCCAGAGTCCATCAGAGCCTCTAAATGTTGGGATTCCAGATTCTGCAGACATGCCTGCACCGGTAAAAACGATCAGTCTTTTCATCATTTCAAAGGTAAAAAGGAAGCTGTACCTTTGCATCATGTTTTCTCAGGTATTAACTCTGGTTAGGCGCGAATGGAAATTCGAAATGCGTGAGAAAGTCGCAGTTGGGGGTGTAATGCTTTTCGTAATTGCCACTGTTTTTGTGTGTTATCTCTCGTTTAGACAGATCGTACACATCAATACTTGGAATGCACTTTTTTGGATAATTATTCTCTTCACCTCCTTTAATGCTATAGGAAAAAGCTTCACACAGGAAGGAGAATCTCAACAATTGTATCTGTACACCTTAGCCAGTCCCCAAGCCTTCATTTTGTCGAAAATGATCTACAATCTTTTGGTGATGCTCTTTCTGACATTTTTGAGTTTTGGGATTTATGTGATGTTCATCGGTAAATCTGTTTTGGAAGAGGCAGACATGCTTCAATGGTTTTTAGCGGTGTTTTTAGGCGGAACGGGCTTTGCGTTGAATCTTACACTCATTTCCGGCATTGCAGCAAAAACAAGGCAAAACATTGGAATGATGGCCATTCTTGGATTTCCGGTTATCCTGCCTTTTTTAGTTACATTACTGAAATTCAGCAAAAATGCCCTGGATGGAATAGCTTGGTCTGTTAATCTTCGTTATTTGTTAGTATTGATTGCCGTTGACATTATTGTTGCCTTCCTCTCATACTTGTTATTTCCGTACCTTTGGCGCGAATAAACCCAAGGATATTTTAGGATGAAAATTGCCTGGTGGAAAGTCCTCTGTATTGTGCTATTCCTGTACTCTGTTGTGGCAGGATTAAGCATGTCTATTCCTGATTTGAGTCGGCTTCATCAAACACTTCGAAATCTTTTTTTCCACGTTCCTCTTTGGTTTGCGATGATTTTCATCTTGCTGATTTCTGTAATCAGTAGCATAAAATATTTGCGAAGCGCTGATCACAATCAGGATATCAGGTCGGTAGAAGCAGTAAACGTTGGATTGCTTCTCGGAATACTCGGATTCGCAACGGGAACAATTTGGGGCAATTATTCATGGGGTGATTTGAGTGCTTGGCTGGTGAATGAACCTCGATCACTTGCATCAGCCATTGCTATGTTATTTTACTTTGCCTATCTCATTCTCAGAGGTTCTATTGAAGATGATACTAAGAGAGCAAGAATTTCTGCCGTTTATAACATCTTTGCTTATGTTATGTATCTGGTTTTTATCATTGTAATACCACGGATGGTTCAATCACTGCATCCCGGCGCTGGTGGAAATCCTGGATTTAACGTTTACGATACCGACAATAATCTCAAATTTGTATTATACCCTGCATGGTTGTCATTTATGCTTTTGGCATATTGGCTTTTCACTATTAGGGTAAGAATGCGCAAGCTTGAATATAAAATCTATGTGGAATGAGTAAATTCATGAAACAAATCGCACTTATGCTTGTCATGTTTATGACAGCATCACAAATTCAGGCTCAATCTGCAGAAGCCGGTCCAGTGGGTGGAGATGGAAGCAATGTAGTTATTGCCGTATTGGGTCTGATTTTTGCAGGATTTTTTGTGTTTTTGATCTTCACCGATCGAAAAATTACTCGTTTAGAAAAAGAAATTCAGAATAAAAAATCATGAAAAAGACCCATATCATAGCGTTTATTGCAATTGCAGTTTGCATGGGTTTCATTCTTTCAAGTTTGTTTGAAGCCAGCACTTACGCCAGTTTTTCCGAAGCCTTCGAAAATGAAGGAAAAGAATACCACGTTGTAGGAACATTGAAACTGGGCGCCCCAGTAGTTTACGATCCATTGGCAAATGCTAATCTTACTTCTTTCACCATGACCGATCAGGAAGGTCAGGTGCGCAATGTAAAACTCTTCAAAAGTAAGCCTCAGGATTTCGAAAAATCAGAAACCATTGTTCTTATTGGAGAAGCAAAAGGAGATGAATTTCATGCGAATGATATTTTGATGAAATGTCCTTCTAAATATGAAGGTAATACACAAGTGGGAAATCAGGTGAATCAATAATAATGGACATTGTTTATCAGGGTGAACACACCGTTCCCGGCCTTATAGGTCATTTCTTAATTATTCTTTCACTTGCCGCCACCATCATTTCAACCTTTGCTTTTTTTAAGGCTCATGGCAACGAAAATGAAGTCTGGAAAAAAATAGGTCGATTCGCATTCAGAACCCACACCTTTTCTGTTCTGGGCATTATTGGCATTCTTTTCTATATACTCATGAATCACATGTATGAGTACGACTATGTGTGGAAGCACTCTAGCAATATTATGCCCATGCGCTACATCTTTTCCTGCTTCTGGGAAGGACAGGAAGGGAGTTTAATTTTATGGACGTTATGGCATGCAATTCTCGCCAATATTCTAATGTTTACAGCGGGGAAGTGGGAAGCAGGTGTAATGACCGTGATTGCTGCCGTGCAGGTGTTTTTAGGGACTATGCTTTTGGGCGTTTTTGTAGGTGATTTTCAAATAGGAATAAATCCATTTTTGCTTGTTCGTGAAACCGCAGAAAACTTTGGATTGCCTTGGACTCAAAATCCAAATTACATTTCGGAATTTCCGCTTTTTAAAGATGGAAGAGGATTAAATCCACTGCTCCAAAACTACTGGATGACCATCCACCCTCCTACCCTATTTCTTGGATTTGCTTCAACACTAATTCCTTTCGCTTATGCCATAACAGGATTATGGAATAAAGATCATTCAGGATGGATGAAAGCTTCATTGCCTTGGGCATTTTTTGGAGTGATGATTTTAGGTTTAGGCATTTTAATGGGAGGCGCTTGGGCTTATGAAGCGCTGAGTTTTGGAGGATTTTGGGCTTGGGATCCTGTAGAAAATTCATCTCTCGTTCCTTGGATTGTATTGGTTGGGGGAGCTCATTTGATGCTCATCAATAAAAGAAAACCAACATCTTTATTTTCAGCCTATTTGATGATATTGCTGAGCTTTATTCTCGTGCTTTATTCTACATTCCTTACCCGTTCAGGAGTGCTCGGAGAAAGCAGTGTGCACTCATTTGTAGATAGCGGAATTCTACCCCAATTATTACTCTTCCTTGTATTCTTTGGGGCACTCGCTTTGGGTATGACCATGGATGTTAAAGCCAGAAAAATATACTGGATAGGATCCCTAGTTCTTGCCATTATTTGCATAGCAGCAACCATTTCAGGAGCAAATGTTTTTCTTAAGGTTCCTATTATTGTTTTTCTGTTTTTTACCTTGTATATGTTGGTTCGTTCTTATGGGAAAAACTGGAAATCGGATGATGCCGAAGAACATCTTTGGTCAAGGGAATTCTGGGTTTTCGTAGGATCACTTGTCCTTTTTCTATCATCACTTCAGATCATTATTTGGACTTCTCTTCCGATCAGCAATATTTTTCTGGAACCATTTAGCGGAATGTTCAGCGCTCTGCATGAGGCTACCGGCTGGAATTTTTTCAAAAGTTTATCGGAGCATAATTTTGCACCGCCCACCAATAGAGAAGCGGAATACAATCGCTGGCAAGTGCCATTCGCTGTTATTATCACCTTGCTCATAGCGTCAGGACAGTTTTTCAGCTATAAGTTTACAGAAATCAAGAAAGTTCTTCTAAAACTATCACTCAGTGCAGCCATTAGCATGGTTCTCACATTTACCATTGTTGCTTTAAGTGGTTTTGCGAATGAAAGTCTGGCCATTAATGCGTTACTCTTTTCAAGCATTTTTGCTGTTGTTGCAAATACCGATTACTTTATCAGAATTCTCAAAGGGAAATGGGGAAAAGCAGGATCAAGTATTGCCCATATTGGATTTGCATTATTGCTTTTGGGTGCCTTGATTTCTACTTCACAAAGCCGCGTCATTTCTGTAAATTCATCCATTTATGATGTAAAGAGTTTGAGTGAAGATCTCGACAATGAAGAAGATATTGTTATGTTCGAGGGTGATACTCTCCAAATGGGTAAATATTTTGCGGTTTATCGAGGTGGAAAGAGCGAGGGGATTAATCAGATATTCCAAGTTGATTACCTCAGCTCAAAGCCTGTTTCTTATAAAAAAGGCGATGTAATTTTTCACAAAGAAATGGTATTTGAATGCCTTGAAGACCATCAGGCATCTGCGCAATTTATTGACGATATGGAAACGAAATGGCAGTTTTTCCCATTTCCAAACGAACGCCAATCTGCCAGTGCCAAAATGTGGAAATCACAACTTGCCGGTGATGTCGAATTTACCCTGTATCCGTTGGTGCAGCTCAATGAGCGCAT
>JBDNHP010000495.1:0-5710 GCA_041688765.1 Flavobacteriales bacterium | reverse complement strand
TCGCAGATTAACGCAGACACAAAATCTATACACCTGACTCCTAATTCTAGAGCAGAATTTTACAGCGGGTTTGTTAAACCTAATCAATTTTGCAAAATTATTGGGCTGAGTTCAGCTATAAATCCAAAGGCCCTATAAGCCAGACTAGAACATCAGTTGCCCCGCAATTGAAAGGGTAGCTAAAAGTGATACTATTAAAGACAAGTATTTTATTTTTAAATCTCCGTCCGAGTCAATAAATTTTCAATAACTCAGTTCGTGGTTTTGCCTTCATACATATCTGTAAACGTTTGATCAATAGGCTCCCACAGCTCCAATTTATTACGATCAGGATCCATAATATGAACAAACTTTCCATATTCATACGTTTCAATGGAATTACAAATTGTAACTCCCACTTTTTTCAATTTTTCCATTAATAATTGAATATTTTCAACCCTGAAATTGATCATAAACGGTTTATCGGAAGGCTCAAAATACTTCATATCATTTTTGAATGGACTCCATTGTAATAGCTCTTCTTATCAGGAAAAACCGATTGTTTGAACTCCAATAATGAGCCGTACTAATTGTTTACTAAACCTATATTTTTTGAATACCAATCATTGAATTTAGCAGGGTCATTGCTCTTGAAAAAGATCCCTCCAATACCTGTAACATATTTCATGAGTCCGGCATTTCATCAATTAAAAAAACTACTTCTTCCCTCCTTCCAATTGCTCATTTCGTATTGCCCTTTGCATGGGGTTCTCTTCCTGAATTACTTCGATACTTTCTTTAAATAATTGGAATCGAGTTGGAACCGGTGCTGCCGGCCATGAATTGTCAGTTAAATCGGTATCAGCGGTTTCCAGATAGGGATCGAGCGTAATTCTCAACACTTCTTTTTCGGTTGGGAATATCTTAGTTACTGTTTCCGTGCTCTTCAACCAAATCTCTGCGGGTATCTTTTTAATTTCTTCCGTTCCATCCGCAAACTCGAAACGTAAAATAAGTGGCATCACCAATCCACCTTCATTTTTAAATGTAATCTCGTAAAAATTCCGACTCTCATCTAATACTTTTTTCTCCTCATCTGAAAGTTTACTCAAATATTCCTGATATTCCTTTTCGTCTAAAGTTGTGCTGGCGTACGAGTTACGCTGAGTATAGTAATCATGCAAACTTGGGTCTTTTTCGATATAGGTTTGAGGAACGTCAGTGCGATCTCTGGCTAAAGAAATATCCATTGCTTTTTGTTCATCTGATTTGCTTCTGAGAATGGCCTCATTCTTAGGGTTCCGTGTATCAAGCTGCACCCATTTCACTTGCTCCAGTGCTATATCAACATGGTCTGTAGTGAAGAACCAACCTCTCCAAAACCAATCTAAATCTACAGCAGAAGCATCTTCCATGCTTCTGAAAAAATCGGCCGGACTAGGATGTCTAAAAGCCCATCGATTACAATATTCTTTAAATGCAAAATCAAACAATTCTCTGCCCATCACGGTTTCTCGGAGTATATTCAAGGCAGTGGCGGGTTTACCATAAGCGTTATTTCCAAACTGCCATATCGACTCACTATTGGTCATAATAGGCTCAATTTTCGACTTATCGCCGCCCATATAATCCACAATATTTCTGGCCGGGCCTCTTCGCGTTGGATAATTTCTATCCCATTCTTTTTCAGTCAAATATTGCACAAAAGTGTTTAGCCCTTCGTCCATCCATGTCCATTGACGCTCATCGCTGTTGATGATCATTGGGAAGAAATTATGCCCAACTTCATGAATGATCACCGAAATCATTCCATATTTGGTTCTTTCAGAATAAGTTCCATCTTTCTCCGGCCTTCCTCCATTAAAACAAATCATGGGATACTCCATTCCCATACGGTCTGTATGGACTGAAATTGCAACAGGATAATTATAGTCAACAGTGTATTTGCTATACGTTTTAATGGTATGGGCCACAGCTTTGGTACTGTATTGCTCCCAAAGTGGATTTCCTTCCTTAGGATAGTATGACATGCATAACACATTCTTCCCTCCAACATTCACTCCCATTGCATCCCAAATGAATTTCCGAGAATTGGCAAATGCGAAATCTCGAACGTTTTCTGCTTTAAAAATCCAGGTCTTTTGCGCCTTTGATTTAGCTTTTTCTGCTTCGACGGCCTCATCTTGACTAACAACAATCACTGGATTTTGAGCATTGCGCGAATCATCCAACTTTTTACGTTGAGATGCTGTTAAAATATCTTTCGCATTTAGTAATTCACCTGTAGCTCCTACTACATGATCTGCAGGAACCGTAATTGCCACTTGGTAATTTCCAAATTCCAATGCAAACTCTCCAGAACCCAAAAACTGCTTGTGCTGCCAACCAACATTGTCGCCATATACAGCAAGTCGAGGATAGAATTGCGCAATGGTGTACAAGAAATTATCATCCTCTGCAAAATATTCATAACCAGCTCTTCCTCCAATTTTAGCACGATCGTTAATGTTATACCACCATTTGATTTTGAAAACAAATGTTCCGTTTGCTTTAAGCGATTGAGGTAAATCAACACGCATCATGGTTTTATTAATCACATAATGCAAATCTTTTCCAGCGGCATCTTTTACATATTCAATCTTGAAACCGCCGTCAAACCAAGGCTCTAGGTTCATTAAATCTTTAAAAGAAGTTTTTTCTTCAAATGATGATTGACTAATATTATAAGTATCACTGTCTTTAGCCCGCACATTCTGATCGAGCTGCAACCATAAATAACTCAATGCATCAGGACTTTGATTGAAATAAGTAATCGTTTCTTCACCATACAGCTTTTGCGTAGAATCGTCGATGCGGATTTTCATATCATAATCCACCCTTTGTTGCCAGTATTCATGACCCGGGGCGCCAGATGCAGTGCGGTAGGTATTAGGATCGGGCAATTCTGTTCCCAATTGCCTGAACAAACTCTGATCTGTATTCTGTGCATCAACGGAGATGACTAATACTGCAAAAAGAGCGAAAATAAAGATTGACTTCATAGCTAATATTTCCTTCAGCCGAAATATACGAAGAGATTTAGACATGAGATTCATGTTTATTACAAGCGGTAAAACATTGAATTGCACATAATTACGACCTTGTTGATCAGATTGCCCAATTTGATTCCATTCATTCTGAATGAAATCATTACAAAGACCAAGTATAATTTCAAAGGGTTTTATCATTTTTGTTCCATGTTATCACCCAAACTGAATTCAGCATCATTGCAAACCTTGGCAGTGCTTTGGATGGCTATAAGCGTATTCAGACTTTTCAATATCAGCGATAAAGAAATTTCATGGGATGTTTTGGGTTACTACGTCCATCTTCCGGCCACTTTCATTCATCATGATCCTCTGCTTAATGATATAACTTGGTTGGAAGAAATCAATGCTGAAAAGAAATTAACAGGCACCTTGTACCAATTTTCCTCCAATGATGAAGGTCGCAGAATGTACTTATTTCTAATGGGAAATGCCCTTTTTTACGCACCATCCTTCGGTATTGCGCATTTACATGCCAATATTTCGGGATATGAAACCGATGGTTTTAGTTATCCCTATCAATTTTGGCTCGTAATGGGTGGATTGATTTACACGCTTATCGGTCTTTGGTATTTTAGAAAAATTCTACTGCATTACTTCAATGAAACAATCAGCAGTATTGTATTGATTTTGATAGTTGTAGGAACCAATTATTCTCATCACTTGAGTTTAAAGAACCTAGAGACCGTGAACGTTTTGTTTATGTTGCTCTGCATTCTCATTTGGAATACTATTCGATGGCAGGAAGAAAAGCGTTTTACTAATATGCTGGCAGCAGGATTGAGCATTACGCTTATGGCATTGGTGAAACCCAGTGAGATTGTGGCATTAATTATTCCTGCATTTTGGATGTGTAGGAATTTTCGAGACTTAAAAAACAGACTGCTTCTCTTTAAAAGTAAATACAAGCAAATTTTGCTTACTATTTTAATTTGTTTTATCGTCTTGCTTCCCCAAATGCTCTATTGGATAATGCTAACAGGAAGTCCAGTTTACGATACTTACAAAAATCCCGGTGTAGGCCTTGATCTAGGCAGTCCGCATATTTTGAACACACTTTTTAGCTTTAGAAAAGGATGGTTGATTTATACTCCCATTATGATTTTCGCTTTGATAGGGTTATGGCATTTTCGACAACAAAAAACTAAAGAATCGAGTTCTTTACTTCTATATTTTGTAATAACATTTTACATCATTTCAACTTGGTCTGAATGGTGGTACGGTGCTGGATTTTCTAATAGGCCATTAGTAACCACATATTGTATCGCCGGAATAGGATTGGGCTTTTTTATTTTATATATATCGCATAAAAGAGCATGGATTCGATTGTCATTTGCCGGTTTGTCTTTGCTTTTAATTACCTTCAATCAATTTCAATGGTGGCAATTCAGAAATTATATTCTTGATCCTTATAGAACAACAAAAGCATCGTACATTGCCTCATTTATGGCAACTTCCGGTTCTGATGAAATAGAAAGAGCTAAATTGATTTATCGGGATTTTAGCGGTGAAATGGAATTTGATAATGAAAATGAATACACTGATAAACTCATTTATACATTTAATGATATTATCGAAAAAAAGAATGGAGATACAAGCTTGATGATATTAGCCAATCAGGAATTCGCTCTTGAACAAAAATGGTCTTTTAGAGAATTAACTTCAACTGATCACGTTTGGATTCGAGTAAAAGCTACGTTGAGATGGCCCAATGGCAATGGTTTAGAACCAAGCCTTTTTGCTTTTAGTTTTGATCATAAGGGTACTTATGGCTATAGGGCATTTCCTATTATTTCCAATGGTTCCAAGGAATGGCAAGAATTTACCATTGATTATTTAAGTCCTGAAATTCGAAATTCCAATGACTTCTTCAAGGTACACTTATGGCACCGGGAAAAAGTAGCATTGGAATTTCGTGATTTTCAGATCATCAGTTTCGAAAAAATTACTGAATAATTATTCTTGTTGCTCTATAATCGGCTATGGACAGAAGATATAGCCCTTTTGAGAAATTACTTAAATCCAAAATGGCATCTTCAATTCTGCCTTGTTTTGCAATTCTACCATTGGCATCGATTAATCGATAGAATTCACCCTTCATTGTTGCATCTAAATATAGAATACCATTTCCGGGATTTGGATAAACTTTAATGGGCTTTCTCTCATTCTCGGTGACGGACTTGGGAATACACTGATCAAATAATCCGAATTGAAAATTGGTTGGACCGCCACCCGTTTGAACAATAGAAGAACCCGCATCGAGAAACAATATTGAATTAACATAAGCAACATATCCGAGATTAGCTTCTTCATCGGACGTTGTAAAGCTAATTTCGTAACAATTGACATCTAAACAAAGGCTCTCAAACGGAAAGGAGTTTAGAGGATCGAGATACAATGTTCCTTGAGAAATTAAGTTTCCGTTGCTATCATTGATCGTCCAATAAATGGTATCACTGGCTTGCGTATTGTCAAATAAATTAACTCCAATATTCAGGTCGAAACAAGTTGAAGATGGTCGAAGTACAAATTCAGCAACAAAATTGCAAGCTATATTGCTGTAAAATCCTTCCCAAAGCTCGAGTCTTAATAGAAAAGCTTGATCGAAATTCACATCACCAAGATTGTGCGGTACCTGATGAACT
>JBDNHP010000494.1:0-5967 GCA_041688765.1 Flavobacteriales bacterium | reverse complement strand
TGTGTTGCCCAAGGTGTTCCATTTGCCAGAGAATATGGCGGAACGCTAGATAATCGATCTTTTGGCGGTGTGCAGGTTAGCCGTACATTTTATGCAAAAGGCCAAACCGGTCAACAGCTTTTATTAGGTGCTTATTCTGCTATGTCACGCCAAATTGCCAAGGGTAATATCAAGATGTACAACCGTCATGAAATGCTCGATCTTGTCGTGATTGATGGGAAAGCAAGAGGAATAATAGTCCGAAATCTAGTGACGGGGGCTTTGGAAAGACACAGCGCACACGCAGTAGTTTTGGCAAGTGGTGGATATGGAAACGTTTTCTTCCTTTCTACTAATGCCATGGGTTCTAACGTAACCGCGGCTTGGAGAGCACATAAAAAAGGGGCATTGTTTGCAAATCCTTGCTTCACACAAATTCACCCAACTTGTATTCCCGTTTCCGGAGAGTTTCAGTCTAAGCTCACACTCATGTCTGAATCGCTCAGGAATGACGGTAGAATTTGGGTTCCCAAGAAAAAAGAAGATGCTGAAGCAATTCGAAAAGGAAGCAAGAAGGCTAGCGATATAGCAGAAGAAAATAGAGACTATTATCTGGAGCGTCGTTACCCGGCATTCGGAAATCTAGTTCCGCGTGATGTAGCCTCAAGAGCAGCGAAAGAACGTTGTGATGCAGGCTTTGGCGTTAATGCTACCGGTGAAGCAGTGTATCTCGATTTTGGAGCAGCGATTGAACGTTACGGTAAAATCCAGGCGAACATAAAAGGAATTCAAAACGCGAGTAAAGCTCAAATAATAGAGCTAGGCACTGAAGTTGTGGAATCTAAGTATGGAAACCTTTTTCAGATGTATGAGAAAATCACCGATGATAATCCTTACGTCAGCCCTATGAAAATTTATCCCGCAGTTCACTATACCATGGGCGGACTTTGGGTAGATTATAATTTGATGACCACTGTTGAGGGGTGCTATGCCGCCGGCGAAGCAAATTTCTCAGATCATGGAGCTAATAGGCTGGGTGCTAGTGCCTTGATGCAAGGTTTAGCTGATGGCTATTTTGTTTTACCTTATACCATTGGCGACTACCTCAGTTCCGATATACGCACAGGTAAAATAGCTACTGATTTGCCTGAATTTGTTGAGGCAGAAAAGAAAATAAAAGACCAACTCAATCAATTCCTCAATAATAAAGGAACGAAATCAGTTGACTATTTCCACATGAAACTCGGTAGAATTATGTGGGATAAATGTGGTATGGCGCGCAGTGAAGCAGGATTAAAGCAAGCGATTGAAGAAATCAAAACCTTGCGCGAGGATTTCTATAAAAACGTAAGAGTTCCCGGGGTCTTGAATGAGTTCAATCAGGAACTTGAAAAAGCAGGCCGTGTAGCTGATTTCATTGACTTGGGTGAGATGATGTGCCTTGATGCACTTTATAGAACAGAATCGTGTGGCGGGCACTTTAGGGAAGAATCACAAACCCCCGACGGTGAAGCAATGCGCGATGATGAAAACTTTGCACACGTTGCAGCTTGGCAGTGGACTGGCAATCCTTCCAATCCTGTAGTACACAAAGAAGAACTTAAGTACGAGTATATCGAACTGAAACAACGTTCGTACAAATAATTTTGATCATGGCAAACATGAATCTCACGCTCAAAATCTGGCGCCAAAAAGGCCCTAATGATCAGGGAAGAATGGAAACATATCAGGTTTCCAATATTTCTCCTGATTCTTCATTTCTCGAAATGATCGACGTTCTCAATGTACAGTTGATTGAAGGTGGAAATGATCCCGTTGCTTTTGATCACGATTGCAGAGAAGGTATTTGTGGAAGTTGCAGCATGTTTATCAATGGCGAAGCTCACGGACCGGGAAGAGGAATAACCACCTGTCAGCTGCACATGAGAAGCTTTAAAAATGCTGATACCATTTATATTGAGCCTTGGAGAGCAAAAGCTTTTCCAGTTATTAAAGACTTGGTAGTTGATCGCACAGCTTTTGACAGAGTTATTCAGGCGGGAGGGTTTGTTTCTGTAAATACTTCCGGAAATACCCTTGATGCAAACGCCATCCTCGTTCCAAAAGCAGATGCCGATGAAGCATTTGATGCCGCTACTTGTATTGGTTGTGGAGCATGTGTAGCAACTTGCAAAAATAGCTCCGCCATGCTTTTTGTTGCAGCTAAAGTGAGCCAATTGGCACTCTTACCACAAGGTAAAGTGGAAGCCAAAGAACGGGTGCTCAATATGGTGAAGCAAATGGATGAGGAAGGTTTTGGAAATTGCAGTAACACCGGAGCATGTGAAGTAGAATGCCCAAAAGGTATTTCCTTAGATCATATCGCTCGAATGAATCGTGAATACCTAGCCGCTAGTCTTGTAAAGAGCTGATAATTAATTTCATATCTTCGTTGGAAAATTATCCCGGTATGAAATTTAGCCTTGCGTTTTTGTTCCTTTCTTTTGTAGTTCATACTCATGCTCAGTTTGAGATCATTTGGAATGATCCGATTACGGTGGCAATGGAAATGTATGATAATAACAGACCTCGTATTGCTATTTTAAATGAGAATCAACCCATTGTTATTTGGGGAAGTAATAACGGAGGAAAACTATACACCTCTATTTGGAATGGGGAAGATTTTGATACCCCACAACAAGTAAATCCAGAAGGAACTCAAATTTTTACGGCTGATTGGGCTGGCCCTGAATTAGCCACCTATTCTGATAAAGCTTACGTAGTATATAAACTTTCGCCTGAAGACGATTTTGGTACCTATATTTCAAGTCTTGATTTACTGAATGAAACCTGGTCAGACAGCATTCGGGTTGATGATGCAAATGCAATGCAGGAGAGCAGATTTCCAAATATCAGCATCGATGAAAACGGTAATGTTTCGGTCATATACATGAAGTTTGAAGGCAATTTTCTGGAACCTCGATACGAAGTTGCCAAAGCCGATAATGACCTCCTATTTGGTGCTTCTGTAAATGCGAGTGCAATTATAAACGGTGAAGCTTGTGATTGTTGTCCTGCATACCTGATTAGCGGAGGATCAAATCAGGCGCTATTGTTCAGGAATAATGATGATAATATTAGAACCATTTGGGCCGCTCTTTCAGAAGATGAAGGACAAACTTTTCCTAATTCCTTGGAGATCGATTCTTCCGAAGAAATTTCAGCAGTTTGTGTATCTTCGGGACCACACGCCGTTTCCTCAAATGGCAGCGTTCTGGCAACCTGGAGATCTGAAATTTCAGATCAAACCCGTGTTCTTTATACAAAGTTTGATTTTGAAAATCCTGAATTGCAAACAATGCAATATGCCGATATCAGCGTTGCTCCGAATATTCGACAAAACTATCCCCGAATAGCACAATCCGACAATTTTGCCGCATTGGTTTGGCAGCAAACGCTTATCACCAATGATGAAATTGTTATTAGCATTTCAGATGCGGAAAATCCATTATTTGCCTTGATGAAAGATACTGTAAACGTTGAATTGGCAGGCAAACAAATCAATCCGGATATAGCCGTTTCAGGAGATGTTATTCACGTGGTTTTCCAGGATGTGCCAACAGGAACTGTTCAATATCGCTCCGGTTTAGTACAACAGACTACAGAACTGCAAAGCTCAATTGAGAATCCAATAGTGTCTATTAGCCCAAACCCATATTTTGAAAGCATAAACATTCATATTCCGAACCAAGGATTGCACCGTTATGAAATATTGAGTTTGAGAGGTGAATTGATCGAATACGGCTCAATTTCAGGAGGAAATACAAATTTAAAGATGCCCGAAACTGCTAATGGCTTGATTGTTGTCCGCATCATATCAGCAGGCAGTTCACAAGTCTTTAAACTGCTTAAACACTAATTTAGGATTATTATAATGATTCGGAATCAAACCAATGCTTTAGTATAATGAACTACCAATTTACTAACTTTGTGTAAGTGAGAAAATTCTTGTCATATACAGTATTGTTTGTTTATGTGGTGCTCTCTTTGGGTGTGAGTATCCACTTTCACTATTGTCAAGGAAAACTCAAAAATATTTCACTGTTCACATCCAGTTCTTGTTGCCCCGATGATGCAGAAGGAACTTGTGGTTTTCATTCTTCTTGTTGTGATAATGAATCGCTGAGAATAGATGCTCTCTCGGACTATCCCGCAACGCCCAAGATTCAACTTCCAAATCTCGAGTTTACAATTGCTAAGTTCTGCACTTACCCCAATGTTCTTCATTTAGGCGCACTGTCAATACATCTTCAGCACCCAGATTCCCGAGGTGCCCCTCCGGGCTCCAATGTTCCGGTTTATCTCAAACTCTGTCGCATCACATATTATGGTTAAAACACTAACGTTTTCATCAAAGCGTATGTGTCGAACCATAAATATGTAAAATCATGAAATTTTCAATTATAATTTTTGCAGTCGTTTTTAGTATGACTCTCAGCCGTTCAGTTAATGCTCAAAAGGCTGTAAAACTGGACTTTCAAGTAAGTGCAGTATGTTCAATGTGTGAAGAACGCATTGAAAAGGCCCTTGATGTTAAGGGTATCAAAATGGCTGATTACAATCTCGAAAATGGCCACCTCGAAGTGGTTTATAATCCGAAAGTACTCAGCGAAGAGCAGGTTCATCAAATAGTTGCTGATGCTGGTCATGATACCGAAAAAATAAAGGCATCGGACGAGGTTTATAATGCGCTCCACGATTGCTGTAAATACCGTGAAAACTCAGTAAAAAAATGCGAAGATTAATCCTTTGCCTACTCTTATCAGGCGGGATTGCACACTTCTCATTTTCACAGGTAATTAAAGGAACGGTTAGCGGAAGTGCTCCGGGCAATAAAACAGAAACGCTCATAGGTGCAGCTGTTTATTGGCAGGGAACGCAATTGGGAACCGTCACAGACGAAAATGGTAAGTATAGCATAAATGTACCGCCTGCTGCAACAATGATTGTGTTCAGTTATGTGGGTTTTACAAATGATACAATAGCCTACAAAAATCAAACTGAAATCAATGTGGTTTTGAAAGCTTTCGAAATGGGCGAAGCGGAAGTCATAGCTGAAAGAGATGCTACAGAACTTTCATTGATGAACCCATTAAATACTCAAATCATCACCGAAAAGGAACTGGCCAAAGCGGCTTGTTGCAATCTGAGTGAAAGTTTTGAAACCAATGCTTCTGTAGATGCATCTTATACCGATGCCGTTACAGGAACAGCACAAATCCGCATGTTGGGACTCGATGGAAAGTACACCCAAATGATGGCGGATGTGGTTCCGCAAATTCGTGGATTAGCTGTTATTTATGGACTGAGTGCAATTCCTGGCCCCTGGATTAACAGTATTCAAGTTGGTAAAGGAGTTGGCTCTGTAACTAATGGTTTCGAAAGCATCACTGGACAGATCAACGTGAGTATGAAGAATCCTGAAAATGCCGAAAGTGTTTATATCAATGCTTATGGCAATCAGGGTGGACGTATGGAATTGAATGGCAGTTTTCTGGTGCCAGTAAATAAAGCGTGGTCAACCTTGCTTCAAGCCCATAGTGAAATGAATAACACTCGTCAGGATATGAATGGTGATGGATTCATGGACAATCCTTTGAAACGGGATCTTATATTCAGAAACGCCTGGAAATACCAAAGTCAGGTAACTGGCTTTCAAGGTGAATATCAGGTTACCGGAACACTGGTAGAAAATACTAGTGGACAGTTAGATTATCGCAATTCTGAAAATGCCGGTAATGCCAATTTATGGGGTATGCATCTCACCGATCAAAATTTGAATGCTTATGCTAAAACCGGTTATGTTTTCAAAAACAGCATCGGCAAAAGTATAGGTACTCAGTTCAGTGCAAATCATCAAGAGCTCAATGCTAATTATGGTTTGAGAGATTATAGTGGATTGCATCAAAGTTTTAGGGCCAATCTACTGTAGGCTTCAAAAATTGGAGC
>JBDNHP010000493.1:0-3658 GCA_041688765.1 Flavobacteriales bacterium | reverse complement strand
CAACGTGAGCTTATCATTGGTGACCGTCAAACAGGAAAGAGCACCGTTGCTATTGATACCATTATTAACCAGCGTGAATTTTACGAAGCAGGCAAGCCTGTATTCTGTATATATGTTGCAATCAGCCAAAAAGGATCAACTGTTGCTCAAGTGGTGAAAACACTTGAAGAAAACGGCGCTATGGCTTATACCGTTGTTGTAGCGGCTACTGCATCTGACCCAACTCCACTTCAGTTCTACGCACCTTTCTCTGGAGCTGCCATTGGTGAATTCTTCCGTGATACAGGTCGTCCGGCTTTGATTGTTTATGATGATTTATCTAAACAGGCGGTTGCTTATCGCGAAGTATCACTTCTTCTTCGTCGCCCACCGGGCCGTGAAGCTTATCCTGGCGATGTATTCTATTTACACTCCCGTCTTCTTGAGCGCGCGGCTAAAGTGATTAACGATGATAGCATAGCTTCTCAAATGAACGACCTACCCCCATCATTGAAGAATTTGGTAAAAGGGGGTGGTTCATTAACTGCTTTGCCAATTATTGAAACACAAGCAGGCGACGTATCAGCATACATTCCAACTAACGTAATTTCGATTACCGACGGTCAGATATTTTTGGAGTCTAACCTCTTCCTTGCAGGTGTTCGCCCTGCAATTAATGTGGGTATTTCGGTATCTCGTGTAGGGGGTAATGCTCAGATCAAATCAATGAAAAAGGTTGCCGGAACATTGAAGCTTGACCAAGCGCAATTCCGTGAACTGGAAGCATTCTCAAAGTTTGGATCTGATTTGGATGAAGCTACCATGGCAGTGCTTGATAAAGGACGCAGAAATGTGGAGATACTTAAGCAAAATCAGAATAGCCCGATGCCTGTAGAAGAGCAAATTGCTATTATCTATTGCGGAACCAAAGGACTACTTCGCCATGTACCAGTGAATAAAATAAGGCAGTTTGAAGTTGAATTCCTCAGTTTTTTGAGAGCGAATAACAAAAGTGTACTTGATTTGCTAAAAGCGGGTCAATTGACAGATGAAGTAACCGGTACTATTGAAAGAGTTTGTGCTGATTTGTCGGCCAAGTATTGAGATAGCAGAATAACACTATGCCATCACTAAAGGAAATACGAAACAGGATTGTTTCGGTAAACAGCACGATGCAAATCACTTCAGCAATGAAGATGGTGTCGGCTGCAAAACTTCGCAGGGCACAAGATGCCATTTTGCAGATGCGCCCTTATGCGCAGAAAATGCAGGAAGTATTGTCTAATGTGAGCGCGAGTCTTGACGCAGATGCAGATGGAAGTGTTTACGGCCGTCAGCGGGAACTGAAGTCAGTTTTGGTTGTGGCAATTACCTCCAATCGCGGCTTGTGTGGAGCTTTTAATAATAATGTGATCAAAGAATGCAAGTTGATCGCAGACGCGCATCAGGGAGCAAATATCAAAGTCTTGTCTTTGGGTAAAAAAGCCTTTGATAATTTTAAGAAAGGCGGCACCCATTATACGGAAGGATTTGGAGCCACTCCTTATCAAATTTTTGATCAGCTTACGTTTAGCAATACTTCGGTAATAGCTAACGAGATCATGACGCAATACGCGGCAGGTAAATTTGATAGGGTATATGTGGTTTATAATCAATTTCGAAACGCTGGTTCACAAAGTGTAAAACGAGAACAATACCTACCTGTTCAGCCGCCGGTGGATGCTAAAGCAGCAAAGTCAGATTACATCTATGAGCCTGGAAAAGACCAAATTCTCACAGAACTAATACCGCGCTCGCTAAAGGTTCAATTGCATAAAGCCCTTTTGGATTCTAATGCTTCAGAGCATGGGGCTAGGATGACGGCAATGCACAAAGCAACTGACAATGCAAGTGATATTAAGAAAGAGTTGAGTCTTGTGTACAATAAAGCGCGCCAGGCGTCGATTACCAAAGAGATTCTCGAAATTGTTGGTGGGGCCGAAGCGTTGAATGGTTAAGTCTAGATTTATAGAATTAAAATATTGAAAAGCCGGAAATTAACTCCGGCTTTTTTATTGCTTTTGAGGCTCGATTTTTGATGAATGACCAAGCAATCCCTACCTTTCACAGCAAATACCTGAGATAAAACAATTATGCGGATAACCCTCAGAACCAGAATATACCTTTCCATGCTGGCTATTATTCTGGTTTCATTTGTAGTTACCGGCATTACTGCAATTAATAATTATCGAAGGCAAAATCAGGAGTATCACGAAAGCAGATTATCGCGTAAGGAGGAAGCCGTAAATCAATCACTGGCTTACTATTTGGAGCAGAGAGGAGGAGATATTCCTCAGGACTCAATTGTAGGTGTTTTTAGCGACAAAATATGTGAGTTAAGCGACATTCATAATCTCCCAATTAATCTGTTCAATTTAGAGGGAAATTTGGTGATTTCAAGTGATGCACGAATGTTTAGTGAAGATGGAATTCCCAACGAGATTGACTATACCATTTTAAAGCAATTAAGCACGGGAAACAACAGAGCCGTTATAGAAAAAACCATTGCAGGCAAACCATATTTGTTAGCCTATTGGTATTTCCGAAACCACGAAAATAAGCCTATTGCCATAACCAATGTGCCTTATTTTGAAGAGGAAGAATCTAATCAGGACGAATTACAGGCGTTTCTAAATGGCTTAATACGAGTGTATTTAGTGCTATTTATTGCCGCTGGAATCCTTGCCTATTTCCTTTCAAATTACATCACCAAATCTCTTCAAGCCATTGCCGACAAACTCCGGACGGTTGACATTGCCAAAAAGAACGAGCCCATTATATGGAAAGGGGACGATGAAATTGGAGCCTTGGTGAATGAATACAACCGCATGTTGAATGAGGCGGAAAAAAGCGCTGAGTTATTAGCCAAAAGTGAAAGGGAAAGCGCCTGGAGAGAAATGGCCAAACAGGTTGCACATGAAATCAAGAACCCATTAACCCCTATGAAACTGAGAGTGCAGCATTTATTGCGCGCATGGGACGATAAAGCCCCGGATTTTGATGAAAAACTAAGGAGAGTTTCAGACACCCTTATTGAGCAAATTGACACCCTCAGTAACATCGCCAATGAGTTTTCTAACTTCGCTAAAATGCCAAAAGCCATTAGCGAAAAAACGGATCTAAGTTCTGCTATTCAATCGTCTATTGAATTATTTACAAGTGCAGAAAATGGGATAATTGAATTTCAGAACAATTGCAATACGGCATATATAATTGCAGACAGAGAGCAATTGCTCCGGGTATTTACCAACTTGATTAAGAATGCAATTCAAGCAATTCCTTCCAATCAGGAAGGGAAAATTGTAATTACCCTAAACGCTGTTTCAGATAAATACGAAGTGAGAGTGAAAGACAATGGTGAAGGAATATCGGAGAGTCAGAAAGCTAAAATTTTCGTGCCTAACTTCACCACTAAGTCCACCGGAACAGGTTTGGGATTGGCGATGGTTCAAAACATAGTAGATCAAACCGGGGGCTCAATTACCTTTGAATCAATTTTGGGAAGAGGAACAACTTTTTTCTTGTATTTCCCCCCATTTCAAGATACCGGCTCTAGTTTGTAAAGTACGCGCCTGCTTGGGCTGGCATCATTTTCAAAAGGAGCCATTTGCAGCTCTAAAAGGTAGTCACCATCAGGAAT
>JBDNHP010000492.1:0-3796 GCA_041688765.1 Flavobacteriales bacterium | reverse complement strand
ACCATCGATTTTCGATCGATATCAGCGAATTAAGTGCTGGATTATATACCTTGAGTTTGTTACATTCCAATCAGAGGTTCAATACGCAAATCATGCGAGAATAAAGTAATTCCTCCGGCCCTTATTTTATTTGCAAATACCCACACTTCCGAAACTGTATGACCTTCTCACTTGAAAATAAAGAAAAGATCCTTTGAGGCGGAAGAGCAATATATTTAGTTCAGTTTGGAAAGACCTGAAGACGAACGACACTTTTGTTCAGAACTCCGCTTATCTTCTCTCCGCTTCTGCACTAGGCTCCCTAATTCAATTTGCCTTCTTCCCAATTCTCAGCCGTATTTACACCCCTGAAGCCTATGGCGTTTTTGGTTTGTTCTCTGCTTTTGCCGGCACTTTAGCACTTATTGCAGGAGCCAATTTGAGCAGAGCATTTGTGCTGCCTCAAAAAGAAGAGGATTTCAGAGCCTTGCTCCATATCTCAATGCGCTTAACGTTTTGGTTTTCATTGATTATTCTCTTACTGAGCTTTGTTGTCGCCAAGCCAATACTCCAAGCTTTTAATGCTGAGTCTATGGGGGCATGGGTTTATTTGTGCGGACCAGCGGTATTTCTGATAGCTCTTGATAGAATTCTGATAGACTGGTCGGTAAGACAAAGAGCATTCAAACAATTCGCCGTTTACACTGTTCCTACCGCTTTAGGGACCAAAATTTTCAATGTTTCTTATGGTTGGTTGATTTCCAACAATTCATCTGGCCTAATAATAACATATTTTTTAAATTATCTTATTAGGTGCTTTCTATATCTCAAATACATCATATCAGGACCATCAGAGGCACTCAAATACAGGCCCTCCAAAGAAGAACGTAGAAGAGTTTTTAGAGATTACAAAGATTTCAGTTATTATTTATTACCGGGCAATTTTTTAAATAATTTCTCTGGTCAAATCCCAATCTTCTTTTTGCCTGTACTGGGAATGAGTATAACTCACATCGGTATTTATACTTTTTCACTTTTACTCTTAGATTTACCTGTAAGAATCCTCAACTCCGCTATTGGTCCCGTTCTTCTTCAAAAATCGGCGGAGAAAAATCGAGAAGGACTAGATAAACTTGCGGAAGTATGTTGGCGACTGTTTCGAAATCTCCTTTTAATATCTTTTATATTTATTCTCATACTCTATGTGTTTGGAGAGCCCATTTATGAAATAGCATTTGGCGAAAAATGGGCTGAAGCCGGAGCAATTGCCGGAATTCTCGGATTAGGATACTATCTCAGAATTGCATCATCACCTCTAAGTAGCGTAATAGGTGTAATAAGAAAGGAAAAACAACTATTCTTCTTCCAGTTAAGCCTATTTAGTTTGCGAGTAATTTCACTTGGTTTAGGGTATTACAATCATGGCTTAGACCTGTATGAAATAATGGTTTATTACACCGTTGGAAACATACTTGCATACATCCTTCTTGCCATTTGGGTATTCCGATTGCTGAAATTCCCAATTTGGAAGGTTGCTACTTTATCAGTCTTCAGTTTGGCTATTTTAGTATTTTTGGGAGAATGCATTAAATACCTAATTAGCTAATGACCGTTCCAACAGGAGACAAAAGCTCCTCATACTACGATAAACTCTACCAGGATAGACTTGTGTATCACAGGCATTACAGCGATACCTTTTATTTTGTACAATGGGTTCAAGTAGAAATGATGCTCCGTCCCTATAAAGACCACAACATACTTGAAATAGGATGCGGTCCTGGGCAATTAGCGCACTTTCTACAGGATAAAGGATATAAAAAATACAAAGGGTTTGATTTCAGCGAAGAAGCAATCAATAGGGCCAAAAACACTTGCAATCAAGATTTCTTTGTTGGCGATGCATTTGACCCTAAAATATACTATGCCTCCACTGATGCTATTGTATGCTTAGAAGTTTTGGAACATTTGAAAAAAGATATAGACATTATAAAACTTATTAAAAATAGCACTTTCATTATAATTGGAGTGCCCAATTTTGATGATCCTGGTCATGTAAGATGGTTCCGAAGCGAATATCAAATCAGAAAAAGATATTTCAAATATATTGATATTAAAAAGATATATTTTATCAATAATATTTACCTGTTTTCAGGTACAAGAAGCGATTTCAATCCAAATTTTCTTCAAAATTTTTTAGCGAGCAGAGAACAAATAAATGTTGCGTCCATAATGCGTCGCATCAAGCATAAAATAGTGCATTTTTTCAAAATAAAGCATTCTTAAATGCCTAAGGTTCTCATTGTAAGCTTCCACTTCGAGCCATTGGAAATCATAGCTTCTGAACGCGCACGAAGTATGCTAAAATTTTTACCAGAAGCAGGTTGGGAGGTAGATGTTTTAAGTCATGACTGGCAAAAAATAAATGGCAAATATGATCCGGGGACAGTAAATATTTGCAAAATTGAAACTCTGGAAAACGGGAATAGAATCATCCGATTGGGAGCAGGTAATAAACATCGCAAAATCCAGGAAAAATCAGAAAAATCTCCCCTGCATAGCATAAACATTCTCAAGAATTGGGCACAGGGCTGGTTCGATTATCGTGCAGTATGCCGAGATGCTCATGATTCCATGGATTTATGGATGGAAAAGAACCTTAAAAACAACTATAATTTAATTATTGGGATTTATTCCCCACATACTCATTTAAGACTACTTTCCAAATGGTCAAAAATCAGCGGAATTCCGGCGCATATTGATTTTCGTGATTTATGGAATAACTCAATAGCGTCAAACAATCCAAAACTAGATTTAGCACAGAAAATACAAGGGTTTTTTATCAAAAGATACTGGCACATGTGGCTACAGGATTCGCTGAGTATGAGTAGTGTAAGTAGCAGTTTATCTAACTATTTGAGCAACGAATACAAGTGTGATACTTTTACCTTATATACCGGCTATGATCCTTCTCAATTTCCAAAAAGATCTGCTAATGCCGATGCCATTTTCAGCATAGTTCATGCCGGAACACTTTATAACAATCAGAAAATTGAAATACTTCTGAAGGGCATAAAATTATTTTTGGATCAAAATCCGATTAATGAAATTGAAGTTCATTTCCCGGGGCTTATCCGTCCGGGTGTTACATCAAAAGAATATTCCTATCTCAGTAATGCCGCTTATTTAGTAAAAAATGCACTGGATGATGAACGTGTTAAAATCACCGAAAGAATTCCAGTAATAGAAGCACGACAAATGATGTGTGATGCTTCTATCCTGATTAAGCCATGTTTTCCTAATGACCCGGGAATTGTTGGCGGCAAAATGTTTGAGTATCTAGGAGCCGGGAGAATCATTATCAGCGCACCAAATGATCATGGCAGCATAGAAGAAATCATTCTCAAAAGCAACAGTGGGATAATTTGTGATTCAAGCGCGGAAGTTGCAAAAGAGCTGCAAAAATATTTTGACAGATGGAAAATTGATGGAGGACTTAATCCGGAAAATTCGGAAGAATCGAAATCACTTTACAGCTCAGCAGCACAGATGAAACTTTTTGGACATTGGTTAATAGCCAAAATTCAAAATTAATTAAGCCCTTCTGATATATTTCCGCTCAAACGCTTGATCTCCAAATTCGCGAGATTGACTGCAAATAAGGACTGAAATGATTGCAGGCTGGCATTCATATAAACGAGTTGAGCATCTCTAAAATCAAGTGAGCCGATGAGTCCGCGTTCTAATCTATTCGAAGACAAATCAAGCCGCTTTTTGCTCAAATCAGCATTTGCTGTTGACATTTTATAAATCTGCAATT
>JBDNHP010000491.1:0-1084 GCA_041688765.1 Flavobacteriales bacterium | reverse complement strand
GCTCAGAACATCCCCGCATTTACTTACAATAATTTAACTACATCTACCGGAAATACCAAAACTCTGCTTGGAAATACAATAGTAAGCACTATTCTTACCATTAATGCAAGCACTACACTGGCTGCGGGAGCCAATACCCTTGACTTATCGGGTGACGGCACTCCCTTGGTAGTCAATGGAACATTTGATTTCGGAACTTCTACTGTTAATTTCTCAAATGCCTTATCAACCAACATTCCGGCTTTGAATTACTATAATTTGGATCTAACTGGTGGGGATAGAGTTTTAGCAAATGCTGGCACAATTGGCATTGCTGCAGTATTTACACCAGGTGCAGGAACCATTACGGTTACAGGTAGTACAGTTGATTTCAATGGTAGCGGAGCCCAAACCATTCCTGCATTTACATTTAATGGTATGGTACTTAGTGGATCCGGAGCTAAAACTGTCCTGACTTCAACCACTGTTTCAGTCGATTCAATTGACATTCTGGATGGTCCGACTTTAGAACTTCCGGGAACTGCAATAATCAATGTAATCAAACCATAAGGCTGTTTGTTGCATATTTTAAGGACTTCATGTAATGGATCTCGCTGTTTTTTCGTATATTTAGGAACTATCTATTTTAAACCCTAACAATTTTATTCCGAGTCAAAAATTGATTCGGTATTTTGGATGATATAAATCTGGAATATGAAAAGTACATTTCAGAATAAGCTAGGGCAGTATTTAATTCTTGTTTTATGTGGATTATTATTAGCCTGTTTGCAGTCAATCTCAGTTATTGCTGCTACTATTACCTCCACTACCACCGGCGGCAACTGGAGTACAGGATCATCTTGGCTTGGCGGTAATCCCCCTGCTGTAGGTGATGTCGTAATCATAGCTACCACATCAGGAAATTCAGTATCCCTAACTGGAAACCAAACCTGTATAGGAGTTACTATCAACTCAGGAGCTATTCTCAATCTTTCTTCATTCACACTCACTGTAAATGGTCTTTGGCTCAATAACGGCACCTTTAACGACGATACTGGAACCGTTACTTTTGGAACAGCCAACGCGGCCATCGATGCCGGAACCG
>JBDNHP010000490.1:0-10946 GCA_041688765.1 Flavobacteriales bacterium | reverse complement strand
GTCAAATCGATAGAACCATTTGTCTGCCCGCAACTTGCATCTGTAACATTTGCACTGAGCACTAATTCAATTGGTTCATCTAAAGTAAATGAATCAGTTCCAATACATCCATTTGAATCGGTTACTTCAATAATATATATGCCCGGACCTAAATCTGTAATCAATTCATTACCGTCAGGAGCATTGGTCCAATCAATGGTTACATAGTCGCCACTACCACCGGAGATGTTTGCGTCAATAGAGCCATTAGTTTCACCAGGACAACCGCTACCATTGATAATAGGTTCGAATGTAATGGGAAGGGGTTCATTAAGAACGATAGTGGTATCAATTGTACAGCCCGCAGCATCAGTAACCGTCAAAGTATAAGTCCCGCCACTTAAATTAGAGATATCGGCTGTATTTGCATTGCTGCTTCCAGTCCATTGATAGTCGTAATCTGCTACACCACCGCTAGCTTCAGAAGTTATTGCCCCATCCAGAGCGCCTGCACACGAGATATTAAATCCATCGGCATACTCAGTGCTAGTTGCTGTAAGGAACAATTGCGGAGGTTCGGTCAAATCGAATGCTAGTGTTTCTTCACAACCATTGGAGTCAACTATTAATACCTCATAGCTTCCTTCACAAATATTGAAGAGGTCTTCGCTGAATGAAATTTCGTTGTCAAACTCATCTCTCCAAATAAAGAAATAAGGAGCAACTCCGCCACTTACCGTTAAATCAATTGATCCATCGCATGCTTCAAAACATGAAATATTGAATCCGTTGTCATAAACCAAAACATCTGCTGAAACGATTAATGGGGTAGGAGGTTCAGTGATAGTGACACAATCTGAAGACTCACAACCAATATCATCAATTACAGTGAGGCAATATAGACCCGGGCCGAGGTTACTTAGATTAAGCGCATTGCTAAAGAACAATCCATCTAAAGTCCACTCAATATTGAAAGGAGCAACACCACCCTCAATAAATGCAATAATTTCTCCAGTTAATTCACCGCTACAAGCGATATTAAATTCAGCCGAATCATTTGGGAATAGCGCATTTAATGTGAGATCAAACAGAGGAGCATCATCCAGTGTTATTAGCGTATCTATTGAACAGCCGTTTTCATCAGTCACCGTTAAAATGTAATCGCCAGCTTGGATATTAGTGATCACATTGCCAGTGCAAGGACAAGAAGGACCTGTCCACTGATAATCATACAAACCAACTCCACCATTGGCAGATACTGAAATTGCGCCATCACTATATTGATAACAACTTGGAATAATAGTAGCGTCAACGTTTACCGTAATGGGATCGGGTTCTGTTAAATTGAAAGTTCCTGAGAATTCGCAACCATTTGTATCTGTAACTTCCAGAATATAAGTTCCAGCAGGTAAATCAGTAAGTGTTGCTGCATCGGGATCATTTGCACCAATCGGGTCACCTGATGACCAATCGTAATTTACATAAACTCCAGTTCCACCAGTGATTAAAGGAGTAATGCTACCATTAGAACCATCAAAGCAAGAAATATTAAATCCGTTATAATCGGAAAGCACTGCATCCACATTTATAGGTTCAGGCTCAATCATCGGTATTTCTGTAGTTGCTATGCATCCATTTGCATCCGTAACAATTACGAGGTAGGTGCCGCCATCAAGTTGAGTGAGAGTAGGGCTGGCAGGATCATTAGCGCCAATTGGACTATTGCCCCAATCGTAATCATAACAGTATGGATCAAAAAGCACGCAATCCGGGGTTCCACCAGAAACAGAAACAGAAATTTGTCCATCTCCGGCTCCGGCACATGAAATATTAAATCCATCGCCAAACTGAGTAACTTCAATAAATATGTCCATAATCTGAGGAGCACTCAATACTACTGTTGCTGTGTTAGAACAGCCATTTTCATCAGTTACTACAACTGTATAGATACCGTCGAAAAGGTTGAAAATATCTTCATCTGATGAGCCAGGGAAATCAGGTAAAATAGGAGCGTCATAAGGCAACCACTCTACTGTTAGAGCACCAGTGCCGCCGCTCACTGTAATTTCAATCGAACCATCATTCGTTCCAAAACAAGCAGGAAGAACAATTTCATCAATAATAATGATGATTTCAGCAGGTTGTGAAACATTAAATGCAGCAACCTGAGTACATCCGCCAATATCAGTTACAAGCACTTGGTAGAAACCTGCACAAAGATTAAACACATCTTCATCTGTGCTGAAAAGGTTATTATTCAAGGTCCACTCAAATGAAAACCCACCACCAACGCCATTAACGGTGAGATCAATTGATCCATCACAAACACCGAAACATGAAGCATCGGTTACAAGGCCATCAATGATTATTTCATCAGAAGTGGCAACAACCACGTTCACCGTTTGGGTGCAGCCATTGCTATCAGTCACGGTCAAAGTGTAAGTACCTGAATTCAAGCCGGTCAAATCTTCATCAATAGAAGTGTATCCACCCGGTCCGCTCCAATCAAAATCATAGCCCGGAATTCCTCCTGTTACAGTTACGCTAATTGTTCCTAATCCTGCATCCGGAGACAAACATGGATTTGGAGTTGAGCTGAATTGAATATTGATAGGTGGAGGACAAAGAATCTCAATGGATTCTGTGAATTCACAACCATTTTCATCCGTAATTTCTACGGTATAAGTTCCACATCCGAGATTGCTAACATCTTGAGTTGCACTGAAGAACAAGCCATCTTTAAACCACAGAATGGAATAGCTTGGAGTTCCACCGCTTAGCGTCATATCGATGGCACCGTCGTTAGCTTCAGCACAAGTAACATTAAATCCATTTGGATAAACTGTCACGTCAAAAGTCGCAGTAATCGGCTCGCCTGGCTCAGCAATTTCGATGGTTACTTCGTCTTCAGATGCACAGCCATTGACGTCTGTTACAAATACAGTGAAAGTTCCACTTGGAAGGTTAGTTGCAACAGGAGTATTAAGAATAGGATCATGACTCCAGGAATAGAAATAAGGAGTACATCCGCCGGTAGATGTCACCGTAGCCAAGCCAGTTTGATCGCCATTACAAAGAATATCAATTGTTCCTGTAAGTTCTATTTCAACCACATCAGGCTGATTAAGCGTATAAGATGCTATGATTTCGCAACCTTGAGCATCGGTAATGGTAACATTATAATCGCCGGCGCAGAGATCACTTGCAGTAGCTCCGGTTTGGAGTGCTGGATCGTTCCATTGATAAGTATAGGGCTCTAAGCCCCCTTCAACTTCAACGGTAATGCTACCATCACATGCGCCATTACAAGAGATTGGGAAGCAAACGAAATCCGAGAATATTTCATCAGAAATAGTTAATATATCTTCTTCAACAATAGTAACACAATCAGAGCCAACACATCCATTGCCGTCAGTAAGAGCAACGCAATACTGACCTGGCAATAAATTGTCGAGATTCTGATCAGCACTGCTAAAACCATCAGGCCCTGTCCATTCATAAGTGATTGGCTCAGTGGCATCATTCACCGTAAGTGTAATTGAACCTTGTCCTGAAGTACCACAACTTGTGTTTACCGGATCAAGTATTACTTCAATATTAGTTACGGTTATAGTAGTAGATGCCGATGCTGTACATTCTGATACTTGTGAAGTGATAGTATAAGTTGTAGTAACAGTAGGACAGGCAAGTGGATTAGTGATATTCGGGTTTGATAAGTCAGTAATTGGATCCCATTCAAATGTTGCAATTCCACCGGTAGGAGCATCAGAAATGAGCTCAACGCATTGACCTGCGCAAATAGTAGGGTCTTGTGGGATAATGGTTACTTCAAGAAAATCTTCGATATAAAAGTTTACGCTATCTTGAATTCCGCCATTGCAAATTGGGTTGGCGAGATAAAAAGTAATGTATTCGCTACCTTCCGTAATTCCATCAAGAACAGCTTCGATATCAATAGTTACTGAATTTTCATTTGCAGGAATTACAATAACCAGAGGATCGCCTGGAGTTCCAGTTCCGATTTGAGGAGTGTAATCCACACCATCTTCAGCAGTTCCGCCTATCCAGAAAGTCACCACTTGATCTTGATCAGTGGCAATAGGTCTTTCAAAGGTTATTATGCCATCATTACATCCTTCAATCATGAAGTCTAATCCGCCAGCTGTAGCTGTAAGAATGTTTACCGGATTGGATTCTATTTTTTCTACAAATACAGCCGAGTCATACAAACGGTCTGAACCATCTGCGATGATTAGTTTGATGTGGTAAGTCTGACAAGGAATCAAGTTCCCTACCAAAGCTTTTAGTCCAACAGTGAAACCGTCATATTGTATGATTTGACCTTGTGGATTAATATTGTTGTAAAAAAACTGGCTATTATTGAGCGGATTAACGGTATTAATGGCCACCGGATCCAGTGTCCCAGGAACAATAGCAATATTAACATCAACACCGATGTTTGGACCTGTAATAAAAAATCCAAATACGTCATTGAAAGGGCTGCCAACCCATTCCAGGTATTCCTCTGATGCAAAGGTGAAGGCAAATTTGAGACTATCACCTTGTGGAATCACATCGAATTCAAAAAGGGTAGCATCATAAGTGTCTCTGTCCTGAGCATTATCAAGCAATTCACTTCCTGGCCAATCATTATCGAAAAAGTCACAGTTCAAACAGTTGCCTCCATTTAATTGAGGCAGCCCGCTTGAATTGTTGGGGCCATAGGCGTTTATCACGTTTCCCGTGGTAAGAAGAAGTCCTTCACTAGTGCCAATTTCAGTTCCGATTGCGCTGTAAAAGCCATAGGAGCTATCGGCAGCATTTACAGAAACGTTAGAGATTTGCACTCCAGTTCCTACCAGAAGTTGTGCTAGATCCACAGGAGCTACAGTAGGATCTACGAGCAACTGTGCATCAGATTTAATGGAAAAAAGGCCAAGAGCGGCGCACAAAGCTCCGGCCCTGATCACATGACGAGTCATCATGATATGAATATTTATAGGGTGGTAGCGCAAGTATTACTGTTCAACAGAAATACCTGTGCGAAACAATTTACAACGTTCGAGGAAAGCTTCCTCTGTATATTCGGCAATTATAGCAACCTGAGTGAGATTAGTGTTTTCAAGCACTACGCCCTTCACCTGATTGAAATTGTCATCTAAACTTGATTGATTGGAAGGCGCAATGCCAAACATGATAACTTCAGCGGGAACACAAGCCTGCTTAATATAAACCTGCTGGTTGTTTTTGTACTGTTCCGCAATTTTGAAATAATCATCGGGACTGATATTTTCCACGCGTATGAACATGGATCGTTCCCCAGTGCTTTGGGCATAGGAAGACAATAATCCAAAGCCAAAAACGATAAGAAATGTGAGCATCAAGTGCCTCATTCTCAGCGAGAAAGTAGAGTTATTCATAGATAAATATAATTTTGTTCCAAAAACATCCATAAGAGGCGTTAAAGATCGCAATAATACCGATTAAAAACGAGTTTTGGCTATTAAAACTTCGATATTGCTTTAAACTTCAATATTTCTTTGTCTCCAAACTTCGTATAAAGCGATTCCTGCCGACACGGAAACGTTGAGCGATGCGGTTTTCCCTCGCATTGGGATTTTCAACATCTCACTTATCAAAGGGCGCAGTTCGGGAGATATTCCATCTTCTTCCGAACCCATTAAAATAACCATTGGTCCGGATAAATTGGCCACATGTAGATCATCTTTCGCCTTTTCTGAGAATCCAACCACTCGCAAGCCGGAATCAACTAAAAATTTCAACGATTCGTGGAGGTTAGGGACTTTACAAACGGGCAAACGCATCAGCGCACCAGCAGAGGTTTTCACTGCATCAGCGCTCACTGCCGCACTGCCTTTGAACGGAATAATGATTCCATGTGCACCTAAACAGTCAGCACTTCTGGCTATAGCCCCGAAATTTCGTATATCCGTAACTCCATCTAGAGCTACAAAAAGAGGCGTTTCACCATCTTCATAAATGCTTTGAATGAGCGACTCTAAAGAAGCAAACTCAACAGGAGAAATCATGGCGACTACGCCTTGGTGATTTTTTCCGGTAAGCCTGTTTAATTTTTCAATAGGCACAAATTGAAATGGCACCTTATAAAATCGAAGGCGATCCATTAAATGTCTGCCAGCGTCTCCTTCCATTCCTTTTTTTAGAAAAACTTTATCGATGGATTTGCCGGATTCCATAGCTTCCAGCACGGGATGAATCCCGAAAATCATTTGTTCGTTCATGTTATTCGTTGAATATTCGCCCATTTCTCCAAGAATCTACTGCCCTGGACCAAGATGTTTTATAAATAGGATCGCGACTTAGCCGATAATAGTTCTCGGCAAAAGGACTCGGTGTTTTTCGAAAAGTAAATGATACTGATGTGAGGTTATTCTCTTCGCCATAAAGCCATACTTCCTGATCAAAATTGCGATAAATTTTATTGGGATTCCCAAATACAATGTGAACAAGGCCTCTGTCTGTTTTCCAACCCTCCAAATGACATGAAAAGTAGTAATTCGCTTCTCGAACTCTCCTGTAATATATTTTGATGAGCTCTCGCGCTTTGTCTTTGTTTCCAGTGCAATCCAGCCAAAACTTATCCAATAAAAGTTTAGGATTGCTGGCAGAAGTCATGGACTCATATTCAGCGCGGGAAGAAATATATCGCAAGGTTTTAACTAACTCTGAAACCGTATTCACTTCGGGAAAGCTGGCCTGTCGGACTTCAAGGCTTATTCCGCTTTCTGAATTTGCATTACGACTGATGAAGTAAACACCTTCCATGGCAAAAAAGCTTGTTTTCCCATTATTCAGAGTCAACTCCCGTGATTCATTTGCATTTTCGAGCTTGTAATCTTCAGGACTTGTGTATGAAAATGGGGGAGGAGGTAAATTTAATCCTTCAGAGAAATTCCTAATCCAGCATGTATTTTGATTGCTGAATCTGGAATGAATTTCGATTTCAGTTGGACTGGTAATGGCATAACCAAACACCGGACTATTGTTCTTTTTGTCTATCAAAAGGAAGTTCGACTGTGCATTCGGATTACTTTTGTCAAAATACTTAATTACTTGTTGAGAGGAGCCCTTTAAAAGGTCGCTAATTTTGAGTTCAAGAATTCCTTTTAAGGTATCTTTAGCAGCGAGCTTTATACTGCCAATTAATAACTTAGCAGATTTATCAATGCTGAAATCGTGAATTTTAATCGAAGTGCTGTCCAGAATTCTGCTGCCCTTGTCATCTTTGAGCAAAGCACTTATATTAATATTGCTTCGGAATTGCTCTTCCGGATTCTGCCTTGCATAAAGTAATTCCTCAGTGTTTATTCTAAAATAGGCTTCAAGAGTATCTGCATCTCTGAAATACAATACTACGGAAGGATGAAGCGTTTGCAACTCAAAGTCATATAGCCCGGTATAGGAAGCTGCAGATGTATATCCACGTCCTGAACAGGAGCTGAGCAAATAGATAGCAGCAATAACTGCTATCGTATAGAGCAGTGAATTAGTTATCTTCTTCATTCCCAATAAAATTTTCAGGGTCAGAGTCTTTCACGGCTTGTTTCCAAACCTTATCATCCTTGCTGATATCCTTTTTGTTTTTTACTCCAAGCACCCGAAGCTTTTCTACTCTTCCTATCAGATTGCCCTTTCCCTCACTTAGCTTTTTGAAAGCATCATTATAGGTTCCCTGAGCTGTCTCCAACTGTTTGCCGAGTTTGCTCAAATCATCAATCAACCCTTTGAACTTATCAATTAGCGCTGCGGCCTCATCTGCAATTGCTTGTGTATTTCGGTTTTGCTGTTCATGTTTCCAAATGTTTGAAACAGTTCGCATGGTTGCAAGTAATGTTGATGGACTCACAATCACGATATTATGCTTCCATGCAAACTCATAAATATGCTTATCACCCTGCACGGCTGCACCAAAACTCGATTCTATGGGAATAAAGAGCAAAACGAAATCGGGTGAATTGATGTCTTTGGCACTGGTATAGTGTTTTTCACTCAATCCTTTAACATGAGACCGAATAGAATCCAAATGGGATTTAAGTGCTTTGCTACGATCATCATCATTGTGAGCATTCACGAATTGTTCGTAAGCAATAAGAGAGACTTTTGAGTCGATGATCAGGTGCTTGTTGTCGGGCAATCTTACGAGTACATCAGGCAAGATTCTTTTGCCTTCTGCATTGGTTGTGGCGTATTGTAAATCGTATTCGCGACCTTCTGTTAACCCTGAACTTTCCAGTACTCTTTCTAAAATTACTTCACCCCAATTGCCTTGCGCTTTATTATCACCTTTTAATGCATTGGTGAGGTTATTAGCCTCAACGCTCATTTTTTCGTTCATCAACCTCAACTGTCCTAGTTGTTCTTTGAGGCTGATGCTTTCGTGCATGGATTTATCATAGGTTTCCTGCACTGTTTTTTTGAATTCTCGAAGGTTATTGTCAAAAGGCTCAAGTAGTAATTTCAGTTCGCTTTGACTGTTTTTCTTAAAACTTTCGGTTTTTTCGTTAAACAAGCGGTCTGCCAAAATTTGAAAATCCTTTTGCATACTTTCCCTCACTTGTTGCAAATCATTTTCTCTTTGCTTGATTCTTTCTTCCAAGTCGGAATTTCGTTGGTTTAATCGCTGCACTTCTCCATGAAATTGTCTGCTTTGGCCTTGCTCTTGATTTAATGAAGCATTCAGATTGGCCAAATCTTCCAATGTTTTGCGGTATAGGGGTTCATTGGAAACATCCTTTATTCCGGCGGGCTTTATGAGCCAGGCGATAACAAAGCCAAAAAACAAAGCGGCAATGGCAATTAATATGACTTCTCCAGTCCCCATATTCTACAAAGATACCGAAGCATTTTTCAAAAAAGACTTGTAAACCCGAAATGCACTCTTGATGTGCGAAGTTCAAAGCTTTGTGAACCGCTTCTACCTAATGCATAACTCAAACTAAAAATGCCCCCTTTCGTTTCAAAACTGATACCGGCTCCCAATCCGGAAGGACTGTCACTAAAGGCTAATTCGAGTGATTTTCTCTCGTACCAAGCTTGATCATAGAAAACAAATAAGCGTGAAAATTCACCTAAAAGTAAGCGCCATTCGAAGGTGCTGATGGAATAAGTTGTTGCATAAATGGATTCTTCGTCGGAGCCTCTCAAGGTATTTAATCCTCCAATTCTGTACATTTCATTAAGCATCGTTTTGCCATTTCGAATGAGTGCCGCTCTTTCCTGCACCAAAATGGTCATTCTTTGGGATAGTGGTATAAATAATTGCAAATGGGCACTCAGGCTGTATTGCTCCGTCTTGCCCGGCAACACCAGGCCATCGGAACTCAAAAGGGTATCTCGCAAAGTTCTTCTGCCAGCAGACCCTTCAATAAAAATGGTGTAACCTCTAATAGGATTAAAAAAGTGATCGGTGTTTCGGAACTCGGCGCCTATTCCATAAGAATTGCTTTTTGAATTTCCCAGGGAAGGATTGAAGTTGATACTAGACAATGAGGTGTTTTGAGTGCTTTCATTGAAGAGCTTTATTTTATGTCCTCCCTGCACCAAATAAACGAGTGAAGCTCTCAATGCAACGGAGTTAAAGGTGCTGTCTCTTCTAAATATTTTTACTTTTCCTTCAATACCCAGCGGCAATCCGAAAATGAAAGGGTATTGTGCTTCAATGGCTAAATCCTGCGTTTCCACTTGTATCCTTTTCCAGTTCAATACAAAGGTTTCTCCTAATCGAAGTCCATTGAGCAATTTCAGGTCAAGTTGTCCTGTAATTATATAGCCTTCGTTGTCAGTATCAGGTTGTAATCCTGCGACACCATTCACAAAACTTGCTTTGCGATCTTCCAGATTCACGTAGATTTTCGTCTTATTGCCATCGAATAATATTTCAACTGGACCATTTTGCTGTACAAATGGAATTTCTTTAATCCTCTGCGGTATTTTTTGGAGGATTCTCTCATCGTACAATTGACCTTTTTTGATTTCAAGGTATTGAGAAAGGTATTTTTGAGGAAGAGGTCGGGCAGAATTGACAATGAGGCTATCGAAAAGAATCAATGGGCCTTTGTCTGCATTAATAGTAGCGTTAAATAGGCCCTTGTCAATATTAATATTGTTGAAATAGGTTTCTGCGAAAGGATAACCGGACTGAGCGAATATTTCGAGGATTTTTTGGTGAAATTGTTCAATGCCATCGGCCAAAAGCGGTCCTGATTGCTGGTTGAAACGACTTCTGTACACAGCCACTACTGTGCTGTCGATCTGCATCACGCCCCATTCTAATTTAGGACCTAAATAGGCATGAACATGGTATAAACTACTGTCTTTGAACTCAATTGAATCAATTTCAAATGCTAAATAGCCATCTTTCCATGAATCTTGTTTAGCTTTTTCTTTCCAGTTATTGAGTTCGGTTAAAGCATTGATTTTATCACTGAATACAAGAGTTCCATGCTCATTTAACAATTCCATTTTAATCTGAGCTTGGATCGAGATTGGCCATAAAGCACAGAAAATCAGCATACTGAAGGCAATACTTCGTGCTGCATTATAATGTGAAAAGCTTTGTGGCATTGGTGTACTAACGTAGAAATTTCGGCGTTTATATAGAAGAATAGTATTTCATAACTTGTTGATAAATGTATAGCTATGGAGCTTCGGATACTTTAAAACATTCAGTTATCTTTGAAAATTACCTGGACTATGAACATGAAGAAAAATCAGATTATCGCACTTATCGCAATTTTAGCGGTTGTTGTTCTCAGCTCTTGCGGATCTACTAAAGCCGGTTGCGCTGCATACGATCGTGTTGAAGTTCCTGTAAGTCGCTAATTATACCTTAATGTAGCTAAAGCTGATGTCCTGTTTAATATCGGGATGAAGACTTTTAGCCACTGGGCAAGTTAGTGCTGTGTGCTGCAATATTTGCATCATTT
>JBDNHP010000489.1:0-7927 GCA_041688765.1 Flavobacteriales bacterium | reverse complement strand
TCGGAAGTGCAACTTTGGGAATTTTAGTTTGAGCAAGACTCAAACTGTGATTGGGAACTTTTACCTCTTTTCCTCTTACTTTATAAATGTAAAACTCGTCGCTGTATCTCTTTTCTTCTTCTTTCCAACCTGCTAACATCGACCAAATATGCGGATCCAGATCTCTTTTGCATCGATCAAATTCAGCAAGTAAAACCTTGATTAATTCATGGTTTTTGCTTGTAGTATTATTCCAATCCTGAACAGAATCAAGATCAGCCGGATCCTTTAAATCTTTTGCTGCAAGCGTTCCAATGGTTCTCAGGATGGAGTACAATTTGTCGGCAACTTCAGCCTGCTTAAACGAATCCGCATCATATCGTCTGTTGCTTTCGGCAATTTCGCTGAGGTACCTGGTGCGTTGAGGAGGAATGATATATATTTTCTCGGATTCTTTTTCACTAAAACTAAATCCGCTTTTGAATTCTTTGCCTGTGCGTTCAGTAATGATATCAATTACTTTGCGATAGAGTGAATTGGTTCCCGGATCGTTGAATTGTGAAGCAATGGTTCCATAAACCGGAACCTTTTCATCCTCCAAATCCCATAGTTGATGATTGCGTTTGTATTGTTTTTTCACATCCCGAAGAGCATCCAAGGCCCCTCGTTTATCGAATTTATTAAGCGCAATTACATCGGCGAAATCGAGCATGTCGATTTTCTCCAACTGAGTGGCAGCGCCATATTCAGGGGTCATGATGTATAAAGCAACATCGCTATGATCCGTAATTTCTGTATCGCTTTGTCCAATTCCGGATGTTTCCAGAATAATCAGATCAAAATTGGCTGCTTTGAGGATGTCGATGGCTTCTTTCACATATCGGCTCAGAGCGAGATTGCTTTGACGAGTAGCCAGAGAGCGCATATAAACTCTTGGATTTCGAATGGCATTCATTCGTATTCTATCACCCAATAAAGCACCGCCCGTTTTGCGTTTGGAAGGATCTACGGATACTATAGCGATGTCTTTATCTGGAAAATCGACCAAAAATCGACGCACAATCTCATCAACCATGGATGATTTTCCTGATCCACCGGTTCCAGTAATTCCGAGAACCGGAACATCGGATAATTTTGCTTTTTCTCTAATTTCATCCAAAACGCCTCGATGTTCTTCCCGGAAGTTTTCGGCTGCTGAAATTAGTCGCGCAATGGAACCGGCATTTTTCTCTGCCAAATGCTCAAGTGCATTTCCAATATCTTTTCCAACCGGAAAATCGCTTTGTTTTACCAAATCATTGATCATTCCTTGCAATCCCATGGATCTGCCATCGTCAGGATGATAGATTCTTGCTATGCCATACTCCTGAAGTTCCTTAATTTCTTCAGGCAAAATTGTACCGCCACCACCACCAAAAATTCGGATATGTGAGGCACCTTTTTCTTTCAGTAGATCATACATGTATTTGAAATATTCCATGTGTCCGCCCTGATAGGAGGTCATTGCAATAGCCTGTGCATCTTCCTGAATGGCAGTATTTACCACTTCTTCCACGGAGCGATCATGGCCCAAGTGAATCACTTCGCATCCTGTAGATTGTATGATTCTGCGCATGATGTTAATGGCGGCATCGTGTCCATCAAACAGACTGGCAGCAGTTACTATTCTTACGTTATTGACTGGTTTATAAGGAGCTTGAATTTCCATGCGGTTCTAAAAATACTGTGGCAAATTTACGAATAAGTGCAGAAGGCTAATAATTTCGTTATTTAATTGATAATCAGAGTAGTTGTTCAATCTTATTAACTTCTGATTCAAAATTGGGGATCCGTTTTTCCATTTCTATTTTGCGATGTTCCGCAGCATTTGTTGCCGGAACTTTTAGAAATTAGTGGTTAAAGCGTCATCACTGAAGGGGAGTAGATTCTTTTGACATAGTCGAGACTTTTCAGTATTTTCCAAGTTAGCTTTTACTGATTTCCGATAAACTCCTGCTAAATTGAAATTCTTCTTATGGAATGGCCTTAGAGTGCTAATTTAATGATTTTAATTATCTCTTGTATATCCATTAATTTCTTGGTCAAGAGCTATACTATTGGAAATCATACAATGAACAAACTAATCAACTTGTAAAGTGGTACTATTAAGCTGTAATGACAGTTACAGCCTGCTGCACTTTGACTGGTAAACCAAAATCCTTTGGATTACTTTCAGCAGAATGGGACTGCGTTATTGAATGGAATATATATTCTCGCAGAATGGATTTTGGTTTATTTGGGAAATCAGGAAAAATAAGAGCTCCCTCAGATTTCGCAGATAAGCGCAGAATGGATTTTGGTTTATTTAGGGAATCAGGAAAGAAAGAGAAATGCAGCAGCTATAGCTTATTCAGACTGCTTAATTATAAAATTTTTGAGTAAAATTTATTTGGCTCAACATAATCATTTTACAACGGCGCTATTACATATAATAATTTAGTATTTATATGAGATATTTTCAAATGTTTTTTTGTTATATGTCTATTTAGATTTCTCGCAGTTTTATATTGTGCTTTTGCACAAAGCAATAAATTTAATTCAAAGGCCTAAAAAATACCAAGAGAGATAATTTAACAGAGCATAATCGTTATATATGTAAAAAAAAATCCTGATAAACTGACATAAAATGCATATAGTTACTTAGAAATCATTGAAATAAAACAGCTACAATTTCTAAAAATAAATTAAAAATGTATATAAAAAGAGTTATGATTGGTGAAGATGATGAAGAGGATGTGGATCTTTTTAAATATGTATTGGCTGACCTTTCTCTGGACGTAAATCTTCAAGTTGCGGCCAATGGCATTGAGTTGATAAAAATGTTGGAGAGCGCAGAAGTGTATCCTGAACTTATTTTTTTGGATCTAAACATGCCTTTAAAAAATGGCATGTTATGCTTACAGCAAATTAAATCAAACCAACTCTGGAAAAGCATTAAAGTGGTAATCTTGTCTACTTCATCTCTCGAGGATCAGATAAAAGCTGCCTACGATAGTGGCGCTGATTTTTACTTGACGAAATCATCTGATTATAATGATTTCAAAAATAGCGTACGGGCCTGTCTGCACAAAAACTGGCATGCATTAGAGAATAGGTAGCACATAAATACCAAGATTGATCGTATATGTTTTTACAAAGTTTACGAAGCCGCACAGCACATCAACACAAATTGCTTGAAGAAAACACAGCATCAAGAAATTTGCTAAGTCCGCATGTCACTTCTGCTGATTATGCGGCTTACCTTTCTATTCTTTATGGCTTTGTAAAGGGTTTTGAAAGCAATGTATTCCCTATACTTCAACACAGCATTGCTGACATTGAAGAACGACGCAAAACTCATTTACTTGTTTCCGACCTCCACATGCTTGGCATTGATGAGGCTTGTATTGCTTCCATGCCTGACCATTTTTTTGCAGAAGTCTATCATTCAAATGCTACAGCACTTGGTGGCATGTATGTGCTTGAAGGATCGGTATTGGGAGGCGCCTTTATTTACAAGCATTTACAAGCAGCATTAGGTATTAATGCTGTAGCTAATAAAGCTTTGTATTTTACAGCTTATGGCCCCGAAACTGGCAGCCGGTGGAAATTATTTTTAACTACATTTTGCAAAGCATCATCTGGCGTGGAAGAAGAAGTTATTAAAAGTGCCTCGCAAACGTTCAGCATACTTCATAATTGGTTTGACACTACTTCAATTAGAATTACACAGCATGAATCTTAAAAATATTACCAATAATGATACGCTAAACATTACCAATTGCGAATCAGAAGCAATTCATATTCCGGGTAGTATACAGCCTTATGGTTATTTGCTGGCATTGAATAGAAGCGAAAATATCATTCAGTATTGTAGTGAAAACTGCGCTGTGCTGTTTAATAGGCCGTTGAACCAAGTTCTGGGAATGCCTTTATCCGAATTTCTTAAAAAAGAAGATACCGATTCTTTTGCCGCTTATTCTGCAAAAGCAGAAGAGGCAGAAAAACCTTTTGCTTTTAGCTTTGGAAATAAAAGCTATCATGTAACCGCCTTTTCCACAAAAGAAAATATTATAATGGAGTTTGAACCTTTTATCCAAGAAGGATTTGAACTGCCCGATCTTTTTTTTCAAACAAAACGCTTTGCTTACTCCACAGAAAAAGCCGACAATCTTCAAATGCTTTGTCAAGATGTGGCAGATGAAACAAGAAAGATTACCGGCTACGATAGGGTAATGATTTATCGCTTTGACAAGGATAACAACGGGCAAGTTTTTGCCGAAAGCAAAATAGACAGCATTGAGCCATACTTGGGTTTGAATTATCCGGCCAGTGATATTCCTGTTCAGGCGAGAGATTTTTTTTTACTGAATCGCATACGCATGATTACCAATGTGCAGCTCAGCAATGTGCCACTTTATGCTTTAGATGAAAATGCGGATAATAAAAGCATTGACCTCACGCTTTCTACCCTGCGAAGTTCCTCACCTATGCATATTCAGTATTTGATTAACATGGGTGTTTGCGCCACTTTCACCATTGCTCTTATTAATCATGGTAAGCTATGGGGACTGATTGCCTGCCATCACAACACACCTAAACACATTCCCTATTACATTCGGATTGCGGCGCATCTGCAGGGTATTTTTCTTTCTTCGCAAATTGATGTGCGACAACTGGCCGACGAATTTGACTTGGTAAAACAAACAGAAAAAAAACTGGATGATCTGCACAAAATAATGGTTGGCAACGAGCAAAGCTTGGCAGAAGAACAAACCCTTATTCAATTAAAAAATCTATTGAATGCAGATGCCGTGGTAATTGCTTATAAAGATACTTTTTATAAATATGGGCCGCTGCCGAAAGATGAAAAATTAAATGATTTAATGAATTGGCTTAACACTTTAATTGACAATGGCCCTTTTCAAACATCAAAGCTCTCCGACAGCTATCCCCAGGCTGCGGGCTTAGGTAGCGATGTTGCTGGAGTGGTGTACCTACCAATAGGCAAGGAAACTAAAAATGGCATAGCTTGGACAAGGCAGGAGTTGGAAAAAACAGTGAACTGGGGCGGCGACCCAGCAAAACCCATGAACATAGATGCAGGAAACCAAAGCCTTTCTCCACGCAAATCTTTTGCTTTGTGGAAAGAGGCCGTTAAAGGTCAGAGTGCAGTTTGGCAAAAGCCTGAAATCAATGCAGCTTCTGTAATTTGCTCTTATATTCAACATCAGTTTCATTTAGCCGAAATGCAGGCGGAAGAACTCCGCTACCTGAACCTAAACGAAAGGCTCAAGAAAGTTAACGAGGAACTTACCAATATGAACTGGATAAGCGCTCACGATTTAAAAGAGCCTCTTCGCAAAATTCAGATGTATGCTTCTATTATTTTAGAAAAACACCAAGCTGGTATACCGGAATTGGTAATAAAAAACATCATGCGTATGCAAAGTTCAGCAGGACGCATGCAAGACCTAATTGATTCCCTGCTCTCCTATACAAAAGTGATAAATGAAGAGAAAAAATTGGAGAATAGTGATTTGAATGTTATACTTGAAGAAATACGGGCCGACCTCAAGGAAAGCATAGAAGAGAAAGGAGGGAGCCTGCAATGGGAAAACCTACCAGTGGTAAAAGGCGTAAACTTTCTGTTAAAACAATTATTTGAAAACCTGATAAACAACTCCTTGAAATTTACCAAAGAAGAAAGACCTCCTGTAATAGTTATCAGCAGTAAAATTGTTGATGAAAAAGCCATGAAGGACAGTTGGCCTAGTACTGAACACGATTATTATAAAATTACCTTAGCCGATAACGGCGTTGGTTTTAACCCAGCTTATAAAAATGACCTTTTCAAAATGTTTCAGCGTTTTCATGGCCAGCAATACACTGGATCCGGTATTGGTCTTTCCATTTGTCAGAAAATTGCTGAAGCGCATGGCGGATTTATAGATGCTGACGGAGAAGAAGGCAAAGGTGCAGCTTTCAATATTTATATTCCCGTGCCTTTTTAAAATGAATTTTCAAGAGCCAACACTGTAAACTTTTTTCAGGACGAGTCAGTATATTGCATTCGCTAAAACCAAACGCACACGGCCACGCAACATATATGGTCCCGATAGTCGCAATTAAAAGCAACAGAAACAAATGATTCGAGTTTACTTAGATTGGAATGTAATAAGCAGTCTTAAACAGCCTGAATTTAAGGATCTCAAATCTTTTATTTCTAAGCACAAGAAATATCTGCAATTCCCATATACACCAGCTCATTTCACCGACTTGATGAAAAGCTATAATCCAACTAATCAGCTCTTCAAAGTGGACTTGGACACTTTAGAATTCCTTTCTGATAAACACTTATTGAGATGGGGAAAGGACAGCGTTGAGCCTTTATTTGGAACTCCAACTGAATACTTCGAGACCGAAAAGGATAAAGAGGACATATCCGAACTAATGAATATGGAAAAAGTATTTCAAGACCTTGACGAATCGCTTGAAGAAATGGGCTTGGGAAAAATGGGTGGTTTAATGAAGTCTCTTTTTCAATTGCAACCTTCTGGGATTGACATTACAGAAGAAAACAGAGATATTATGAAAAAGATGTTTCCAAACCTTAAACCCAGCTCAACGATGTGGGATTTAATGAAGGATATTGGACCTTTTTCTCAAAAACTCTTGCAAGATGGTGAGTATTACAAGGACTTCAGAAAATCCATGGCTGACTATGGTTTCAAACTTGAATATAACTCTGGTAATTGGAGCTATGATGAAGTTATTAAGAACATTGACGATTTCTTATTAAAGCTCGGAACCAAAATGACGTATCTCGAATATGTAGAGACTACGTTTAAACATAAAAAAGAACCTGTCAATCAATACGAATACTACACCACCGCATATTTGATGCTTGATATGATTGGATATAAAATTGACAAATTGCCTAAGCCTACTGACAATATGCAAAATATACAAGCTGATGGTGAACACTCGTTTTATGGAGCTCATTGCGATTATTTCGTAGCGATAGATAAAAAACTAAGGATTAAATCAAAAGTCCTCTACAACGAGTTCAATATTTCAACGAAAATTATTGAACCAAAACATTTGATTTCAGAGTTATCCGAAGTGATTGATGATATTGAAAATAAAGAGGACTTTCTTAACGAAGCAATTGGATTCTGTAACAAGGAATCGGTGGTAGAAATAAACCCTACTGAAGAGGTAGAAAACATAGAAACGTATGCTTTCAAATTGCCTAAGTTCTATTTTAATTACTTCAATTACGTAATCTATAGCAACTATCCTGAACAGGAAGGCTTTGTTCTGACATTCAGAAAGGTTTTTAAGAATCTTTCAAGGTTTATTTATTACACAGAATCTGAAACTCTTATTGATTCAATTACACAATATTTTGGATATGACAATATGAAAGAGTTAGAATCCAAGAAAAAGGAATTTGTTTATGGTGAGAATGAAGTGACTTTTGATTGGACATTTGAAGGTGGTTTGATCCGATTGGAAAGAGAGGAAAATACCAAAAGACCAATCTTAAACTATATAATATCAACGAAAAAAGAAAAAAGCGACTAACACTGTATATGAAATCATAGCACTCTGCGGGATGCTACGCTTCATATGTGTGCCAAGAGTAACGAACGGCTGAAATTCGTTACGCAACTGTTTATAAGATGGTGGAACCGACCCATCGGTGTTGTCCTACAGGGGAGAGCATCAACTAAGCGGAGTGACCTCACGAATACCGATAAAAAATAGACAATATATGAGTAAACCACCATAAGGTGCTTTGGTAAAGAGCCAAGGTATTGAGCGTTATGGAAAAGGCTGCGTCAAGAGCGTGGTCAGGTATGGATAATGGAGATGAATGCAAATGAACCTCTGATGAAGTGTCGAGAAAGTGCTACACTCTGTC
>JBDNHP010000488.1:0-3177 GCA_041688765.1 Flavobacteriales bacterium | reverse complement strand
TTTCATTTTTATATCCAGATTTGAATTTGGAAACAGAATTCTCAGCAAAAAAGGAGGCAGAGCAATGAAACGTACAACATTCAAAAAATGGAGCCACCCTACACCAAAAGCTAAATTGAATTCAGGGAGTTCTAATCAATTATGGAGAAGTGCGGAAGGAATAGAAGTTCCCGATCATTTTGATCACACAACTAAAGAACATGAAAAATTTACGGCCGGAATAGCGCCATACTTGCGTGGACCTTATGCGAGCATGTATGCTATTAGGCCTTGGACCATACGTCAATATGCAGGTTTCAGTACTGCTGAGGATTCTAATGCATTTTATAGAAGAAATCTGGCAGCAGGACAAAAAGGACTGAGCGTTGCCTTTGACTTGGCCACTCATCGTGGATATGATAGTGATCATCCCAGAGTAAAAGGAGATGTAGGAAAAGCAGGGGTGGCAATCGATTCAGTTCTTGACATGAAAATTCTATTCAACGAAATTCCTTTGGGAGAAATGTCGGTTTCCATGACCATGAACGGAGCGGTAATTCCGATTATGGCCTTCTACATCGTTGCCGCAGAAGAGCAGGGACTGAATATTTCAGAATTATCAGGGACTATTCAGAATGACATTCTAAAAGAATTTATGGTGCGCAATACTTACATCTATCCTCCGGGGCCCAGTATGCGCATCATCAGCGATATTTTTGCTTATACATCTGAACACATGCCTAAATTTAACTCAATTTCTATTTCGGGTTATCACATGCAGGAAGCTGGTGCTAGCGCCGATATTGAGCTTGCTTATACCTTAGCTGATGGATTGGAGTATGTTCGTGCCGGATTGAAAGCCGGGATGTCTATTGATGATTTCGCTCCTAGACTTTCCTTTTTCTGGGGAATCGGAATGAATCATTTCATGGAAATCGCCAAAATGAGAGCTGCCAGGATTTTGTGGTCCAAACTAATAAGTCAATTTAACCCCAAAGATTCAAAATCACTGACGTTGCGAACACATTGCCAAACATCAGGCTGGAGTTTAACAGAACAGGACCCATTTAACAATGTAGCTCGAACTTGCATTGAAGCTTTTGCTGCCGTATTTGGAGGAACACAAAGTTTGCATACCAATGCTTTGGATGAAGCAATTGCGCTCCCAACAGACTTTTCAGCCCGTATTGCTAGGAATACGCAGATTTTTATTCAGGAAGAAACAGAGGTATGCAAAGCTATCGACCCTTGGGGTGGTTCTAATTATGTTGAATTTCTTACGGAAGAACTTGCTAACAAAGCATGGAATTTAATCTTAGAAGTGGAAGCTTTGGGTGGAATGGCAAAAGCAATAGAAACCGGCCTACCTAAAATGAAGATAGAAGAATCTGCTGCTAAAAGGCAGGCACGTATCGATTCTGGAAGGGATGTAATCATAGGTGTGAACAGAAATCTTGCGTCTGATAAAACAGTTCTCGAATTGCGTGAAGTTGATAATTCAGTAGTACGAGAAGGCCAAATCAACCGTTTGGCAATATTGAGAGCAAATCGAAATGAGCAAGAACTAATGATTGCGCTGGATAATATTAGAGAGGCTGCCAAAACTGGAAATGGAAATTTGCTGGACTTAGCTATTGTGGCAGCCAGATATAGAGCCAGTTTGGGTGAAATATCATCTGCAATGGAAGATGTTTTTGGAAGGTATCAAGCTAGAATTCAAGCTATTTCAGGGATTTATTCAGCAGAAGTAAAAATGGACAAAGCATTTATAGACGCTCGAGCATTAGCAGATCAATTTGCATTGCTTGCAGGAAGAAGACCGAGAATTATGGTGGCTAAAATGGGACAGGATGGTCATGATAGAGGCGCCAAAGTAATAGCAAGTAGTTTTGCTGATATAGGCTTTGATGTGGACATTGGTCCACTTTTTCAGACACCAGAAGAAGTGGCTAAACAAGCAGTTGAAAACGATATCCATGTGTTGGGAATATCTTCTTTGGCTGGTGGCCATAAAACATTAGTTCCGGAGGTGATTGATGAGCTTGAAAAGGCCGGACGCAAAGACATAATCGTTGTGGCAGGTGGGGTTATTCCACCAAATGACTATGATATGCTTTATAAAAGTGGGGTAGTAGGTATTTTTGGACCCGGTACTAAAATTCCGGAAGCGGCTTCAGAAATTTTAAGGCTTTTGATATCGGCATATCAGTCATAGAGTAGGAGGAGCGAAGTCTAATATTTGTGACATTCTAATGTTTAGTGAATTTCGGATAGACGTAAATCAAGGCTACCCAGATCCGATTTTTCATTCGTTTTTTGGCTCATAGGAATCAAAGCTTCCATCAGTGTATAGGAGTATAACTCTTTGAATAGATTTACTTTTGTAAATTTCTTTATATTCACTATTATCAGTACTAAAATTTTCTTTTTTAGGAGTGTTGATAGTATTATTTACAATTGTATCTATATCGCTTTTTACATCTGTATTCAATCCCGTAAAAAGATCTAATATTGGGTTTAACTCTTGCTTAAAAGTCTCATTGTCAATAGCTTTATTGTTGTATTCCTGCTCAACTCGACTCTGCTCTTTCCCATGAAGAAGCCATTTTTGATCTATTTCCGGATAAGCTTGCAACATCTTGAGAATGAAATCCAGACTAGGTTTGTTTCTGCCACTTAGAATATGGCTTATAGCAGAGCGTTGTACTCCTAATTGATCTGCGAAATCCTTAGGGCTAATAGACTGATTTACAATGAAATATTCTATCCTTTGGGCAATTCTATCGATCATGCACAAATGTAAACGAAATACCGACATCTGTAACAAATATGAATATTTACAAATGTAATCCAGGAGAGGATATAATGCGATTAATTCATCAAAATTATATCATTTGTTAATTGCAATGGAGGATAGTATAATTTTGGTTTTGAGTATTTTAACATCCTAAAAATGGAGATTGATTACAAGTGTTACTTTAACTGAAAGCCACTCAAATCTGAAGATCCTCTTAGGAATTCATTAATACTCATCCGCTTTTTACCTTCGGATTGCAAACTGAGTACGCTAATACTCGCCTTTCCACAACCAACTGAAAGGAAGTTTTTCATGTCAGTTTTGATTTGTCCTGGAAGCAAATTGTGTTCATCACTCCATTCCGAATTCAGTATTTTCCACTGAATATCTTTTTCGTCGAT
>JBDNHP010000487.1:0-4131 GCA_041688765.1 Flavobacteriales bacterium | reverse complement strand
GGTATTTCCAAAGCTCCATCAGTAGTTAGCACGTAGCCCACTCTTGACCAGCCGTGAGGGCCAAACCAATATTCTAAAGCATCTATGGCATAACCAAGATTCTGAAAAACATTTTGCATAGCTAGCATATTGGCTGGTTTGGCTCTCAAAGTGACCGGAATGTTTCCATAAGCTCCTTCGTGTATGAATTCATAGTTTTGATAATCAGCCACAGCAATAGCACTTAAATGCGTTGGAATGGGCTGATCGAAAAGAAAAGTTCTTATTACTGTATCTCCACCCAAAACCTCCTCAGAAATAAATTCTCCCTGACACCAAGCTCTATATGTACCGGCACTTTTAACATGATACTGGTAAGTTGCACGCTCTACAAATGAATCGAAACAAGGATACCAAACACGGCCAAAATTGGGAGGAATGGTAGTCAATCCAATTCCGAGATTATAGATATAATTTGATTCAAAATAGAAACCTCCCCAATATGGATCACGATAAGGATGGCCATGATAGTGCACTGTTAATTCATAGTCAGCATTAAGGATTGGGGCATCAATAAATTCGATATCCAGAAAATCGTTTTCATAAACATAAGTAGCAATGTTGCTGCCCGTTACTGAATCAACAGTAAATTGCATCAAATCAAAACGAATATTGTCTTGATCTGCCATTTTGGGACTGTAAATTATGGTTGTTGCCGCAGAAATTTGTTGAGCATTATAATTCGTAACATCAATAGAAATATCGTAATGCTGAATATCAAAAGTGTCGCTTCTGGCAATGCTCTCATTGAGAAGTTTTAGCTCAAAAGCGTTCAATGGCATTCTCTTTGGACCGAGATTTCTGTAGTGATCACAGCCATATTTCGTTGGCTGAGCGAAGATTCCAACTGACATTAAGCATAAAGCCAGGACTCCGATTATTCTGTAATTATTCATGTGTTTCATCTGCTGAGTGCAAGTTTAGTGAATTTCGACTATGGGTTGTAATTTTGTACCGAATCTTGAAATGAAAAACAATCGATTAATGTAATCCCGAGTAATTATGATTTTCAATAATTTTTTGCAATGCATTTTGGGATTTACCATAGTTCTGCTTTGTAGCACTATTCCATTGCAATCGCAGGATCTGAAACCTGGTTTCGACAAAGATGAATTTAGAGAGCTTTTGCTGATTTCGTCGAGAACTAGCGCCAATGCGGCATACTACGCAGATTTACCTGATCCTTCCAACTTTACGATGAAATATCGATCCCCAGTGATGGGTCTCGATAATCTTTGGGATTTGTGGCTGGATTCAAGTTCCACTGCGGTAATTAGCATTCGAGGCACTACAGCGAAACAAGAAAGTTGGTTGGCCAATTTTTATGCCGCCATGGCACCTGCAAAAGGCGAGTTAAAATTGGATCAAAACAGGACTTTCAATTACGATTTAGCCCAAAATCCCAGAGCGGCAGTTCATGTTGGTTGGCTTTTGAGTATGGCCTATTTGGCTGATGATATACAACCCCGAATTGATTCTTGCTACAAGGCTGGATACAGAAATTTTATTTTAATGGGGCACAGCCAAGGAGGAGCAATTGCATTTCTATTGAATTCTCATATTAGAAATTTACAAAGTAGAGGTATAATTCCTTCCGATATTCTATTAAAAACTTATTGCAGCGCCGGTCCTAAACCTGGCAATTTATTTTATGCTTATGAATACGAGTTCGCCAATTCTGGAGGATGGGCATTCAATGTGGTGAATTCTGCTGATTGGGTTCCACAAACACCCATTTCTATTCAAACTTTAAATGACTTTAATACAACCAATCCGTTTGTGAATGCAAAGAAATTTATTCGCAAACTCCCTTTTCCAAAGGATTTAGTCATGCGCAAAGTATTCAACAAGCTTGATAAGTCTACAAGAAAAGCACAGAGAAATTATGAAAAATATCTTGGAAATAAAACAGAAGCAATGATTGAGAAGAATCTTGCACAGTTCAGTCCTCCGCAGTATATAGGGTCCAATGATTATGTTCGCACTGGTGTTACAATTGTGCTAATGGCTGACGAAGAATATTATCAATTGTATCCTAACAATCCTGAAAAGATTTTCGTTCATCATTTTCATCGGCCATATTTGTATTTATTAGAAAAATTAGATAATTACTAAATTTATAAATATCCTACTAAGTTTAAGTGGAATTGTGTAATTAATTCAGAAATATAGTCCGATTACTCCTTACTCTGCCTTACCTTTGCAAGCCATAATTCAAAATGACATCTTCTTCATTATTAGGATTTTTTCGATTGATCAAGCAAACATTTAATGGTGCTGAGATTGATTATACCAAGGGTAGCATTCCTAAAGCTGTCTTCTTGCTTGCTATACCGATGATTCTAGAGTTGAGCATGGAGAGTGTTTTCGCAGTGGTTGACATGTACTTTGTGAGTGACTTAGGTGAAAATGCAATTGCAACAGTTGGTTTAACGGAAGCTGTAATAATGATTATTTATTCTGTTGGAATAGGATTGAGCACTGCTGCGACAGCTATTGTGGCCAGAAAAATTGGTGAGAAGAACAAAGAAGAAGCCGCTCTTGCTGCGGCCCAAACTATGCTTGTTGCGGCCGTTATCACTGTTTTGATGTCGATTCCAGGTGTAATCTATGCCGAAGAAATTCTAGGCTTAATGGGGGCGAGTGAACAGGTAATTGAACAAGGTGCCGATTTCACAAGAATCATGCTAGGGAGCAGTGCTGTAATTATTTTCATCTTTCTTATCAATGGTATTTTCAGAGGAGCCGGAAATGCTGTAATTGCTATGAAAAGCTTATGGTTGGCCAGTATTATAAATATTATACTCTGCCCGATAATGATCCATTTTTATGGATTGAAAGGCGCTGCAATTGCCACTGTGATTGGAAGAGGAACCGGGGTGGTATATCAGTTATACCATTTATTCGGAGGGAAAGGCATTGTGCAGTTGAGCACATCGCTTTTCAAACTGCATGTAAAATCTATAACAACGGTAATTAATATTGCTTGGCCTGCCACTTTTCAATTTCTAATTGCGACCGGTAGTTGGATAGTGCTAACCAAGATTGTAGCAGAAACTGGGGGCACTTCTGCCTCGGCAGGATATCAAATTGCTATGCGAAATGTGGTGTTCTTCATTTTACCTGCATGGGGTTTAAGCAATGCCGCAGCCACTTTAGTTGGTCAGAATTTGGGGGCTGGTGAATTTAAAAGAGCAGAACAAAGTGTAATGCTAACAGCCAAGTATAATGCCATTTTTATGAGTTTCGTAATGGTCCTTTTCTTATTATTTGCAGAACCAATCATCTCCATTTTCAGCACTGAGCCTGAAGTACTAAAATATGGGGTTCTGGCTCTGAGGATAATAGGAACAGGCTATATCTTCTATGGCATAGGTATGGTGATGGTTCAAGCTTTAAATGGAGCTGGAGACACCAAAACACCAACAATGATTAACCTTGTAGGTTTCTGGTTAATTCAGATTCCTCTAGCTTACATTTTGGCTTATAAAACAGATTTGGCATCCACCGGAGCATTTATAGCTATTCCGGTTGCTGAAACATTAATTGCTATAATTGCCTGGTACTATTTCAAGAAAGGAAAATGGAAACAAATTCAAATTAATCTAACATCAGCATGAGTAACCACTTACATTATAAGATTTACAAGCCTTATGGCATGTTATCACAATTCAGTCCTGAAGCCGGACACGCAGTCCTTGGCGATCTGATGACTTTTAGAAAGGATGTATATCCTGTAGGTCGATTAGACGCAGATAGCGAAGGCATGCTTATACTAAGCAGCGATCCCGGCCTTACAAATCGTTTGCTCGATCCTTCCAACGCCCATTGGAGAACGTATTATGCTCAGGTTGAGGGAATTCCGGACGAAAAAGCGCTAGAAAAACTGAAGCAATCAGTAGAAATTAAAGTGAATGGCGAATCTTATAGAACTTTGCCCTGTAAGGTTGAAATCATTGATGAACCTACGCTTCCAGAGCGAAATCCACCTATTAGAGAACGCAAAAGCATTCCAACTACTTGGTTGAAAATGGATTTGAGAGAAGGTAAAAATCGTCAGGTGCGCAAAATGACTGCTGCGGTGGGTTTTCC
>JBDNHP010000058.1:0-2561 GCA_041688765.1 Flavobacteriales bacterium | reverse complement strand
GGATTAATTGATGGATTTATGCAAGTTTCTCAAACATTCAATCATTTGTATGCTTTACAGGGTTCACCTGATGCCCCAACCGTTATTGATTGGACTGATTTCCCTATGAATATGGAAGAATTCGTATTTTTAAATGAAGATCCAACTAACGGCACTGTTTACCGCTTCACTTCAGAACCGATGAGTATAGCTGAACCAGAAGTATTAATTCCGAATCAGTTTCAGCTTTATCCTCTGCCAGCCAGCGATATTATTAACTTGAAATTCAGTAGCAGAACCAATACGCTCAATGAAATTTCCATTTATAATCTCACTGGTGATATTGTAAAAACACTTAGCAGTAATCTCTCTGAAATTCGCATGGACGTTAGCAATTTAAGCCAAGGAGTTTACATTGTTAGAGTGAGCAATGAGCTAGGCGATTACAGCAAAAAGTTGATAAAGGATTAATTCGTATTTCGTAATCTGAATAGGATTCCTGAGCTTTTTAGACGCGATGTTTTGCATCATAAAATGGACCTAATCCATCTGTGGATATCTTTTTTCTAGAGAAAGAGTCAAGTATTTGTTCAATAATCTATAGTTGTGTTGCTATCTTTAGTGTTGGCGGAATTTTGTTAGAAAGCAAACAATATTAACGTCGTCAATTGACTCAAATTTAAGAAGGGAAAATGGCAAAGAACAGCACCATCAGTATAAAAGGGATTGAAGCAGTCATCATCAATTAAAATGAAAATGACTTTATCTCCAATACAGATATTGCAAGACACAAAGACAGTTTGCTTACTGACTGCCTAATTCAAAACTAGATGAGAAACAGGAACACGATTGAATTGTTGGGTTTTTGGGAGATTCTCTGCAACCCTGGTTTTAAGCCCATCGAATTCGAGGGGTTTAGAAAAAAGGCGGGACTCAATAGCTTCGTGATAACACCCAAAAGATGGATTGAATCTACGAATGCTAAAGGAATAATATCAAAGTACGCTCGATATGGTGGCCCTTTTGCTCATTAAGACATAACACTATAATTTGCATCTTGGATTTCTATAGAGTTCAAATTGTTTTTAATCAAAGAATTCCAAGGTCTCAAAGATGATGAAAACGATTGCCTAAAATTAAGTTGGAATCGGCAGCGTACTTTAGCAAAAGTGAACTACTACATTCATACTGATGCCATTAAATAAAATCTAATACCAAATCTACATATAATATAGTCCAAAACATTTTATATGAAAGATTGGTTAATGACGTTAAAGCAGCCTTTATAGATCAATGGAGTAATACGGAATTGGACTATTACCTATACCTATAAGGTATTACATCATCAACTAGAAGCTGCAGCACTTGCTTTTAAGCGCTTATTTATGATATGTGGAATTGCTTGCTGGCTGCCATAATATTGTTTGCTCATATTTCTATTGACAGAGCGCTTGGCTATGGTTTAAAATATAATGACCGCTTTAAAAATACACACTTGGGCCTTACAGGCAAAAAGTAAATTCCTATTACCCTTTTAAACACCAATAAAGTTAATCCTTGCTCGTTCAAACATTTCACGATTCGTTTAAAAGCTCAGTCCGAATAGTTCAGAATTAATGCAACAAAAAAAATCGCCCCTCTCAGAGCGATTTTCAGTCTAATTTCAATCTATTCTCAGCGATTTACCTTCATAAATATGGAGGATTGCTGTTCGGTAGCAGAAATAACTTTAATGGTATAAGCGCCTGCTGATAAGTCATCCACATTTAATATAACAATAGTAGAATTATCAATTAATTCCTTACAAGTCCTTCCTTGATTATCAATAATACTAATTGTTCTAGTTTCAGCAGAGTTGAAACTTAAATTAATCAAGTCTATTGCAGGATTTGGATAAATATTTATTCTGGAAATACCGTTTGAATTTTCGGCAATAGCAACATTTGGTTCAGTTCCAATCGTAAAACTACCCATTCCTTCAAAAGCATAATTAGCTTCCCAAACTCCATTTCCTAAATCATTTAATGGGATGAAGTCATAGTCCATTCCGGCAACAAACTCAACAGCATTACTTATAATAAGTCCAGGATTGCTAATACCTACAAGTGCATTATCAGTATCGTAAAAGCGCAATTGAACGGCACCCGGATTACCAGTTGCTTCAAATCCCCACTGGGTTAAAACACGTGGACTTAAAACCGGAGAAAGCTCATCCACCCATGACAATGCCATTCCATTTTCTGCAATCATCAGGTATTCATGATCATCCAAATCCGTTGGTGCTGATATTCTGAATTTGCTCAGTCCTTTAGCATCAGCATGGAAATCAAATGCTGATTCACGGCCTATACCCACTAATTCAAAACGATATAATGTATCAATATGGAATTTATCCAATGCCACTTGATCCACTAAATACCGTGCTCCCAAATAATTATGAACGATGGTACGATGTGATTCAAACATGCGTTTTTTGTACATAAAAGTTTCAGCCATCATTCCACGTCCATAACGATCGTCAAAATCACGACCAAAGCGAATTTCTATTTCATCTTCATCAGCGCGGTCAACATTTCTTTGTC
>JBDNHP010000486.1:0-2212 GCA_041688765.1 Flavobacteriales bacterium | reverse complement strand
TGCAACGGGTAGGGGATCTACAGTAGCAATTAATTGATCGGTATTAATGCAACCGTTAGCATCGGTGTAGGTGTAAGTTAATGTTTCCGGTCCTACTCCCGCAACACTAGGGTTAAAGGTGTATGGCGGTCCGCTTACTCCGGTACCAGACCAAATTCCATTATTTGGATTACCTAACAAAGGAAAAGGGTTGCCGTTTAGGCAAGTACTAAAGTTAGGCCCTGCATTAACAATTGGCAAGGGCAAAATAGTCACATCAATAGTTCCTGTGTTTTCGCAGATCGTTGAACTGACGGTCAACGAATATATTCCGTCATCTGCCAAAGTTGTATTTGGAATAGTTAGAGATTGTGTGTTGGGGTAGGGTGGATTTGGGCCAGCCCAGGAATAGCTATTATAGCCAGATGGACCATTTAATGATAATGTAGTACCAATACAAATGATGTTGTCGCCATTTATAATGGGTACAGCGGGTATGGGTAGTACGTTTATCAACTGAATGTCTACACCTGGGCCGCATTCATTGATGGCTGTTACACTAATATTAAATTCACCGTCATTTGGAAAACATACAGTCAAAGGAACTTCCAGATTGGAATTTGCAGGATTTCCATTTTGAAAGGTCCAATTATAACTTGTGATTGGTGAATCACAAGGGTCAAAATTAGCTGAGAATGTTGTGCAATCCCCTTCACAAATGTCTGCGGGTACATTTATCTCAACAATAGGGGGGCTCGATAAAGTAACATAATCTGAAATTTGGAATTCGCCACAAGAATTTGTCGCATTTAATGTAATCTCAAATTCGCCTGAACCCGTTATTGTGAATTGGGGTTCAAACAAAATAGGATTGAATGTAATATTACCTCCCGTTTCACAGCCAATAGTTATTTGTTCAGCCTCCCAGAAATAATTTTCATAGCAACTTTGGGCTGTATTTGTTATGTTATCTGGAGTTAAAATAAAAGGTGAACACCCCTCATCAGGTGTCAAGGTAAATAGAGGGTCAAGAGGAGCTTCTATACATACAAATTTTGAGATGCTATCTAGTCCGCAAGCTGAGTTCCCTCCCAGTAACTGAATCTCATAAGTGCCCGGAATAGAAAATGTAACGTTAATTTGATCAGAACCACTTGTCCACAGGGTCGGAATAATATAGCCATTATCACTACCAAGGTTTCCGGTAACAGTCCAGCCATTGATTGGTAGTATTGTCCATAGAATATCAGGCAACTCACAATTGGGAGTTGAAAGCCCCTGACTTATGTTTGAAAAAGTGATAGCCGAATTCACACAAGCAGTATCATTTGGAGTTATTTCAAAATCAATTATTGGAGGTTCTGAGACTTTAATTAAGCCTGCCGCCCCAGGATTAAAATCACAAGGATTTTCGATTAAAATAGAAGGACTAAATGAATTATTAAGCATTCCACAAGAAGGGATTGAATATTGATGCCACACAGTGTCGGGCGGTGGATGTTGAAAAACCGCAGTGCTGCCATCTCCATAATCCATGGTGTAAATCGTGCCTGGATTGTTCAATTCTTCACCATTGATGGTAAAAAATATGGAATCCCCCATACATATCGTAGTGTTTGGTTGACTTGCCATACCACCACCAGGTTCGTTCCCCAAAAACACGCCATATTCAATTGTATTGCTGCAATTGTCATTAGAAACGGTATATATTATGCTGCTAAGTCCGATTGGATATTGATGCGTTTGAGTCCAACCGGCGTTATTCGGCTCATAGATTAATGGAGGCCCAACACTATATTCGACTAAAAAATCATCTACATCACCAATGCTTAGATCTTCAAAATCGAAATTAAATGTAGGGATTCCCTCCGTACATTGCGAGAATACGGTAAGGTCATTGAATTCAGATTCGAGTGAATTTGTTGAGGTAAGCAATGCTTGTGGAGTTTCAAGAACGGCAACATTCAAATTATCAGTACAAATAGCTCCATTACTGTCTGTCATAGTAACTGTTAGAGTAATAGTTGTATTATTTAATAACGGAGTTGGGTAATTGAAGATGGGATTCTGAATTCCATCATTATTTAAATATAATTCTTGAGTCCATTCAAAACTGAATGGACCCTGGCCTGCATTAACCAGTGCATTCAATTGTATATCTACTCCGGCACAAATTGGAATGTCAAGTCCGGCGATCACAACACACTGAGCTAGCAGGTTTAGAGGAGAGCTT
>JBDNHP010000485.1:0-5187 GCA_041688765.1 Flavobacteriales bacterium | reverse complement strand
CAGTAAAATCATGGAAATTAACGATTCCAATGATTTAGAGTCATTGAGAGATGCCCTTGTATATTTTCATGAAAAAACAGGAAGCAGAATCACATTTGAATATATTATTTTTAAAGATTTTAATGACTCTCTGCAAGACGCCAGAGAGTTAGCCCATTTTGCCAAATGTGTGCCTTGCAAAATAAACATTATTGAATATAATACTATAGATGATGGCGAGTTTGAGCAGGCCGATCCGGAGCGAGTAAATGCCTTTGCCCAATTTCTGGAAGAACGATGCAATCTCATTGTAAACGTTCGCCGATCGAGAGGAAAAGATATAGATGCGGCCTGTGGCCAACTCGCAAACAAAAATAAAGCGGCCTTAAAATCCTAAGAGCTTTTTCGCCCTTTTTCTCCAATCTTTTTCAGGATTTCTGAAGCAAATCTCTGCAAATCGGGAGCTAGATTGAGATAGTTTACAAATGCAACGAAGATTCCTGAAAAAAGTACAGATTTCATCATAATAGACAGAAAAAGCGAGCTTCCCGGCATCAAAATAAAATATCCGGAAATACTCAGTGCTATCAATATGATCAGTGTTAAAAGGAATTTCGAATCAATTGGCTGAATTTGAAATTTGAAATAAACATAAATCGTTTTTGCTGCATTGTATATCAGAAAAGCAATTGCCGTTGCCAAAGCGGCACCATTCACTCCATAAAGAGGGATAAGCCAATAATTCGTCAAAATTGTTATCAGAACCAATACTACGTTCAAAACAAAGTTTACCCTGTAATAAGCGGAATAAACAATGATCCCAGCGTTTATCCCCGACATGAGATAAAACATTTTGCTTAACCCAATAAAAAGCACAACCCATTGTCCTCCACCAAATTTATCCGGCAAAAGGTTAAATATTTCTTTAACATTTACCCAAATACATAAAAATATAAATCCGCCAATCAAAAGCTGGTTAAGGGCTGACCTTTTGTAAACATCAGCAAGCAGAACGAAATCGCTTTCCTGTATGGCTTTTGCTGCTACCGGATGGGCAATCATTTGCAGTGCTTTTTGAGGAATTAACACCACCGAACCAATGTAAAAGGCTAAGGTGTAGTATGCCACATTTTCCAGATCAATCATTACAGCAATCATAATGATATCGAGATTATTCACCAAGATTGATGATCCTTTGTCGAGTATAGCATAAAGACCGTACCTGGTTATTTCTGCCTTTTCAGGAGCTTTCATGGCGCTTCCTACTCTCAACCCTTGTTTTAAAGAGTAAATTAGAACTGCCACAAAAATGAAACCATAAGAGCCTATGTAAAGGACAAGAAGTGTGTAAAAGTCATATAAGTCGAAAAAGTATCCAACTGAAATCAAAAGATAAAGCACTTTGGTAAGCAACTCATTAAATGTCTGATAAAGGGTAGTTTTTAATATACTACCTAAATAACCACTCAAAGCCAATGTGTATGTGAGAGCTGCCGTTAGCACAAATAACAACATCAATTTATCTTGCAATAAAATGGCGTCTGCTTCATTTACTAAACTGATAAAATATCCGCCAAAAAACGAAAAGGCTAATGCAAGAATAATAAGCCCTATTGAAGGTAATAACAAAGCAAAAGCGTGAAGATCACTTAGACTCTGACCGGAATATTTTGGAGAAAAGCGAACGAAAATGGTACTACTTCCAAAGCTGCATATTTGACTAAAAATTAAGCCATAAGCGATTATCACTTTCATCAGTCCCCAGCCCTCCGGAAACTCTTTGAAAGCCAGTGGTAATATCAGAATTGTATTTACAGCACCTAACATTGTGCCAAGGGCAATCCCGAAAGAGCTCCGGGCTGCCTGTTTTCTTATAATGCCCAATTATTCAATTACTGTGACGTGACCCCTCAAAAGTACAGGTTCTATGGCATTACTTCGCAAATACTTTACTTGCCAAACATATAAACCAATTGGGATATCGTCGCCCACTGAGGGCCAGGTTTCATTTATGCTTACTGTTTCAAATATCTTTTCTCCCCAGCGATTGAAAATTTGCAATTGAAACTCCTTCAGATGACATGTGGTTTTTCCGTAAAACACATCATTCCTTTGATCATCATTGGTGGTTATCGCATTGGGAAAGTAGAGGTCGCAAAACTCATATTCACAATCAGCATACAAAACACTTAACGATTGTTCAATACTAAAACAGTCGTTTTCAGTAATTATAGTAATGTCAGCACTTTCCGATAATTCTAGTGGGCTATTATGCAATGAATCGTTTAGAAATATGGAGTAGGTATCTGGCACCGAAATAATCAGGGTTTCACCACTGCACAATAATGTATCCGAAGGTAATTGGATTTGAGGTTCTGTTATTACATTAAAATTCAACTCTAAATGGAATGGACAAGCGGAGTTGAGGTCAATTAAAATTAGTTCAATGCTTGTTGAGGATTCAGGTTCGAAAATTAATTCTGTACTCCCCTGATTTTCGGCGGAATAGGCATTCAAATCAATGAGGTCCAGCACGAAATTATCTCCCTCACAAAGAATAATACTATTGCTCAGAGGGGGAAGATCTATTAGGTTTAATACAAAATATCCCTCTAAAGTATCACAATAATTTGTAAATGTATAATTATATGTACCGGCAGTATTTAATTGACTTGGATTCACCATTTCACCATCCAACAACAGTTCATACGAAGGATCAATTTCTGGATTAAATGGGAGCTCACATACTGTATAGGATTCTATAGGTAGATTAGGATAATTAGGGATATCAATAAAAAACGCAATGTTATCTTCGCATAATCCATTACTAATATTGAGAACGCTCCATCCCAGAGATGTCAATTCAATAAACGATTGATTTGTTTCGACAAAATACAATGAAGAATCAATACTATTTAAATCAAATATAAATGTTTCGCCTGGGCAAATGATAGCCTGAATTGTATCTGCAACAAACGGCAAATTTTGAACTACCTCTATGGAAAGTTCATACAAAGTACAGCCTTCCTGACAGGTTAAAACGGTATTTTCCGAAATCTCTTGGGCTAAGGGTAATAAACAAAAGGGAAGGGAGTAATCTTCAACAATAAATTCCTCGCAAGAATTTATCGCTATTTCTAAGTCCACCATTTCCGGCGGAGGAACAATTATCAAAGAGTCGATAATGTATGTGCAAAGGCCGTCGATTGTGGTTATTTCGCAATAAACATTGAATGCATTCTCATTTCCGATTTCAAAATTAATCTCCGTATTCTCGGATGAATTGCCAAGAATTTGCCATGATATGCTGTCAATTTCTTGCTCGTCTTCAAATGTAGATTCCAGATCAATTTCGACCAGAGAATTGGAGCAAAATTCGTTGGTATTAAAAGAATACTCCCCCTCACATTCGACTGTTGGACAATGATAGAAAAACGATATTTCAAAATCCTGCGCGCTGAGTGATGCGTTTTGTAAAAGATTAAAATTTATCTTGACACCTTCGTAGTCAATCGTGTTAAAACTTACATCAATTACCTCTGTCAATTGAGATTCGCGACAATCAAGATCATTATCGACACAATCATTAAGAGAAAATTTCAAGAGCCCCAATGAACGCACTCCGGCTTCCTGAATGGTGCAAATAACGGTCAAATGATCATTATTGTAGTGCGTAAGCATAGACACAGACTCATTGTAAATACTACCGTTGATACTATAAAATTGTGATGCTATTTCGTTGTTCACTATGTTATTCAAATCATATAATTGAATAACTCTTTGGTTTGGGCTCAGTCTGGAGTTAGACACAATAAACTGATACCCATCATCAAGAATAATATCAAAACCTTGATCAACAAAAGGAGAGTCTATAATAAAATCATTTAGGATATTAAGTTCCTCATCCAACTCAATCACCTCCGTTGCTTCATGAGTGCTTCCAAAGCTTTTAGAATATCCTACAAGTGAAAAGTTTCCGGTATTGTTTTTCTCAATTTTAAATACCGTATCAATAGCATCTCCATAAATTATTTTTTCATGGATCGTATTGCCAAGGGAATCCATAACCAAAACCCAATTATGGTGAACAATTTCATCAAAAGACTCGTTGTTTCCTGCTATAATAACTTTTCCGTTGGAATGATGATTTATAGCATAGAAGTGGTCGTTAAGTATACCCCCCATCGTTTTACCCCAAAGTAAATTTCCGCTAAGATCTAAGCAAAGAATAATGGCGTCAGATAATCCGGCACCATAAGACCTGCTCGTTCCTGCTATATAAATATGATTCTCCGTGATTAAAATGTCTCTTGGTGTGTCTCCATCAGAAAAAGCCCCAGGTATAAGCTTTTGCCAAAGAATATCACCATCTGGATTGAGCTTAACAAATATAAATGTTCTAGTAAGACTGTTTGTTGGTGTTTGGTATCCGGCCACCAGAAAACCGTCGGACATTTCTGTAACAATAAGATTTTTTCCGGATTCCACGAGATTTGTTCCAATCGCTTTTGTCCAAATTTCTACTTCTTGATTATTCCGTCTTGATATGAGCCAATCTTCGTTACCATGTGGACCATCTTCCAAAACACCTGCGATTATGTTACCTCCGTCACTGCAGGCAGAGATGGCATGTCCGAAAGAATTCGGAATCAATGCCTCCTTTATATAGTGATCACATTGGGCTTTGCCCAATAAGATGCCCAGGCATAATCCCAAAGTCAGCAAAAATTTCATACTTAGTAAATCAGTCTTCCCACAATAATAAGAAAAATGTGGGACTTCTGAAAAGAATCAAAATTTTTAGGCTTAATCTAGCTTAAGAACCGCCAAGAATGCTTCTTGAGGAACCTCCACATTACCTACTTGACGCATACGCTTTTTACCTTTCTTCTGTTTTTCAAGAAGTTTACGTTTTCTGGAGATATCACCGCCATAACACTTGGCCGTAACGTCTTTACGCAAGGGCTTAATGGTTTCGCGAGCAATAATTTTTGCCCCAATGGCGGCTTGTAATGCGATCTCGAACTGCTGCCTCGGAATAAGTTCTTTCAGTTTGAGACAGATTTTTTTACCAAATTCGAAGGCGTGATCGCGGTGAATAAGGGCAGATAATGCATCCACAGGATCTCCGTTTAGCATTATATCAAGCTTCACCAGATCTGACTCATGGTAGCCATCCATGAAATAATCAAAAGAGGCATAACCTCT
>JBDNHP010000484.1:0-1787 GCA_041688765.1 Flavobacteriales bacterium | reverse complement strand
GTAACGGAATGTACCATACCGCTTTGTGGCTTGTCAGGCGCTACAACATATACATCCCCTAAAGGCATTATGGCTTCTACTAGACTGCGAATTCCTTTCGCATAAATGCCATCATCATTCGTTACTAAGATCAGTGGTCTGCTCAAAATCCTCTATTTTTTTCAAAACTACATTTCATTGCGATGCCTGAGTCGTTTTTATTTGTTAATTTTAAACCAAATGAGACTAATATCCCGATTTCTGCTGATTTCAATCTTTTGCTCTACTCTCAATGTGCTGTATTCTCAGGGCTTACACCCTATTTTGGACTCTTTCACCTTAAGAAGAAATGGCAATGAAATCAACACGAATTTTGGAATCATCGGTGGTGCTTCTTGTGTTGGTGTTGAACTACAACGTAGTATTGACAGTGTTAATTTTGAGGTAGTTGCATTTATTTCGGGAATCTGCGGTGGTACCGACCAAACTGAGTTTTACAGCATTGGAGATGTTGATCCCGTTCCAAACGTCATTAATTTATATCGACTCAATCTGGGTTCCGAAGGAAAAAGCGGAGTAGTCGGAATATTTTTTCTTCCACTTCAATCCGGTATTGCGGTGTACCCCAATCCAGCCAAGGACTTTATCAATATATTGATCGATAATCCTCTGAGGAAAACCTACTTCCTTTCGATCACAAATACGAGTGCACAGGTCATTTTTGAATCCGCAGCGCTCAACAATGATGAGGTCAAAATTCAAACTTTCCATTTCAACAAAGGAATTCACGTTGTTAATGTCCAATTTGAAGATGGTGAAGTAAGGCAAAGCAAATTCTTGACTTACTAGATTCAATCATCGGTTCGAGTTCAAGATCGTATATTTGCGGACTGCAGAATTGTTTCAGTTTTACTCGAATTGACTTATTGAATAAGTTTGAATAATCCTGAGATTCTGTTGTTTTATATTATTGTATTTCAATTAAATAATATCATCCAATTAAAGTATTAGATTAATATGAATGAAGCATATATTTTAGCAGGTAAAAGAACTGCGATTGGCTCATTTGGTGGTTCTCTGGCCCCGGTTAGAACAGATGATTTAGCGGCTGTAGTGATGAAGGAATTATTACTTTTTCTGCCGTATCTAGATCCGGCAAAAATTGACGATATTCTTATGGGTTGCGCTAATCAAGCTGGAGAAGACAACAGAAATGTAGCTCGAATGGCTTCATTGTTAGCGGGAATCCCGTTCACTGTTCCTGCTGAAACTGTAAATCGACTATGCGCATCTGGTATGGCCGCTGCAATCCATGCATCAAGAGCAATTCGCTCAGGTGATGCCTCCATCTGCATCGCTGGGGGTGTTGAAAATATGACAAGAGGACCTTGGGTAATTAGCAAGGCAAGTCAAGCATTTGGAAGGGATTCCGAAATGTTTGATTCAAGTTTCGGATGGCGCTTTGTAAATCCGAAAATGAAAGCCATGTATGGTACTGACGGTATGGGAGAAACAGCCGAAAATTTGGTTGATATGTACGGAATAAGTCGAGAAGATCAGGATCAATTCGCATTGAATTCCCAAATCAAAGCAAAGAATGCGCAAGATTCCGGTCGATTTGCCGCGGAGATTTGTCCAATTGAAATTCCTCAGAAAAAATCGGATCCTATTAAATTCGATCAAGATGAATTTATAAAAGCCGGCAGTAATATCGAATCACTCTCAAAACTTAAACCCGCCTTCAGAAGGGAAGGTGGAAGCGTAACTGCAGGTAATGCATCCGGCTTGAATGATGGAGCTGCGGCACT
>JBDNHP010000483.1:0-2325 GCA_041688765.1 Flavobacteriales bacterium | reverse complement strand
ACCTAACCTTACGCAAATGCCTATCGAACCTAATACCACACACATTTATCGTTTCCCGATTATCCAAAATGGCACACATTGGTACCACAGCCATTCAGGATTGCAAGAGCAAATAGGTATGTATGGGAATTTTGTAATGTTGAAGAAAAAAAGTGATCCCACTTTTAGAAAAGGCATTGACGATTTACCAAGCGTTCCAGTAGTATTAAGTGAGTGGACAGACTATAATCCCAAAAACGTACACCGATTATTACACAATGCCAGTGATTGGTTTGCCATAAAAAAAAATGCTACACAAAGTTATGCTGAAGCTATAAAAGCAGGTCATTTTAAAACAAAGCTAACAAATGAATGGAAGCGCATGCTCGCAATGGATGTAAGCGATGTGTATTATGATAAAATTTTAATGAATGGAAGTCAAAACACAGATTTAAAATCAATTGACAACAAAGAATTGAAGGCAGGCGATAAAGTAAGACTTCGCATTTCAAATGGTGGTGCTTCGTCATATTTCTGGCTTACTTATGCAGGAGGAAAGATTACGGTGGTTGCTTCTGATGGCAACGATGTAGAACCCATAGAAGTGGACAGATTGATGATTGCAGTTTCTGAAACGTATGATATTGTTGTGAGCATTCCTGGCGAAAATACAGCCTTTGAATTTTTAGCAAGTACCGAAGACCGCAGCAATTCTGCCTCACTTTACATTGGCAATGGCATCAAGCAACTTAAATCACCACTACCAAGATTGAAATATTTTGAGGGGATGAAAATGATGAACGGTATGATGAAAATGAATGGAGATTTGGACGATATGGGAATGCAAATGAGCCTGAATAAAATGGATATGAATGTGGTGATGTATCCTGAAATATCAGGCGAACTAGAAAAGAAAAGTACTGATAAAAAGAACGAAATGGAAATTGAAAACGAGCATTCCAATCATTCCGAAAATTTATATAATTCAAATGCCCTTTCCAACATTGTTACGTTAAATTATGCAATGTTAAAATCGCCCACTAAAACTAATCTCCCAGATGATGCTCCATTAAAGGACTTGCGTTTTACACTTACCGGAAACATGAGCCGCTATGTATGGAGTTTAGATAACAAAGTTATTTCGGAAGCTGACAAAGTACTGATTAAGAAAGGTGAAAACGTTCGAATAGTTTTGTACAATAATTCAATGATGCGACACCCAATGCACCTGCACGGACACGATTTCAGGGTATTGAACGGACAAGGCGATTACGCAGCTCTTAAAAACATCATTGACATTATGCCAATGGAAACCGATACATTAGAGTTTAATGCGAATGCAGAAGGAGATTGGTTTTTTCATTGTCATATTTTGTATCACATGATGAGTGGAATGGGCAGGGTTTTTACTTATGAAAATCAGGCACCAAATCCATTAATCCCAAACCCAAAATTAGCACAACGCAAACTGTTTGCCGATGACCGAAAGTTTCATTTTATGGCAGAAAATGATTTTGCAACCAACGGAAACGATGGCGCGGCAATGTTTCAAAATACTAGATGGAGCATAGGCACCGAATGGCGATTGGGCTACAACGATATGCATGGCTACGAAACAGAAACACATATAGGCCGATATATCGGCAGAATGCAATGGCTCATGCCATTTGTTGGTTTCGATTGGAGATATAGAAAAATGGGAATTGATGAACAGGAAAATAACCTTTTTGATCAAATAAATAAAAAAGACAACAGAAGCGCTGTCAGTTTAGGTTTTATGTACACCCTACCAATGCTGATAAACTTTCAGGCAGAATTCTACCAAGACGGCATTGTGCGTTTGGCTTTGATGCGTGATGACATCCCGATATCAAAAAGAATACGAGCAGGTTTTATGCTCAATACAGACATGGAATACATGGTTGAATCACGTTACATAATTAAAAAAAATATGGGAATAAGAGCACACTATGACAGTGATATGGGATTTGGAATTGGTCTTAGTTTAAATTATTAACAGCTAATAAAATTGCAAACGAAATTAAAAACCACAAATTCGCTTCGTCGTTTTGTTCCAATTACAGTTTGGTAGCTATTGACAGTTTAGTTTTCAAATCATATTTAGTCTTAAAATCCCAGCCGGAGTTAGTGCAAAATGCTATGCAAGGAGTAAATTATTCAAATGAATGTATTCGTAAATACTTTTCATTTCAGACGATAAAACCGCTATACCAAAGAATCACCGGGCCTTCTTCATGGTGAAAATGGCAACAATAGCTGAGGTAATTATTCCCATTATCAGCGCACCAACAAATGAATAGATCAAATAAGTATTCAGATTAAATT
>JBDNHP010000482.1:0-2597 GCA_041688765.1 Flavobacteriales bacterium | reverse complement strand
TGGAACCATTCACAGGTTTAACGGTTCCCATACCCATACTCAAGCTATCACCGGAGGTCATAACATGCGGATTTGCCTTAGGAATAAATTCAAAAACCTGCTGAAAACTACTGGAATCGCCCATTGTAATAAGTCCTAAATCCTTGAATCGATTCACTAAGTATTGAGCGGCAATTTGTTCGCCTTTTGTACCTGTTTCGCGACCTTCGAGTGAATCAGAAGCCAAAAAAGAGACATCAGCCTTTAATTCTGCGAGATTTTGCTGTTTGATCTCTTCCTTATTTGGTTTACAAGCGAAAAGCAGGATAATCGACATTAATGGAATCAAGAATTTCATACAATGTTTTTTCAAAATGTAAAATGGTATTAAGACGGTAATTCGTCATTTTTAAGATCAAGCGGTTCGGCTTTTCTTCTCAATCGGAGATTCAACATTTCAACTATCAGCGAAAAGGCCATGCTGAAATAAATATATCCTTTTGGCACGTGAACGTGGAAAGCCTCTACAACTAAAAGCGTACCGATCATCACCATAAACGCCAGAGCCAACATTTTAACGGTGGGATGTTTATGCACAAAATCACTGATAGGTTTAGCAAAAATCAACATGATAATCATCGAAATGATAACCGCTATTATCATGATAATTACTTCCTTAACTAAGCCAATTGCTGTTAATATTGAGTCAATGGAGAATACAATATCGATCAAAATAATCTGTACAATGATCATTGAAAACACTTGCTTTGCAGCATGTTTACCCATGTTTTTGCGCTCCTCTTCATGGCCCTCAAGTTTAGCATGCATTTCTGACACCGTTTTACCAATCAAAAACAGACCCCCGAACAAAAGAATTAAATCCCGAATACTCATGTCATATTCGCCTACTGACAGAATTGTCTCGCTTAATCCGATAATCCAAGTGATGCTCATAAGAAGTAAAATGCGCATAATCAATGCAAGCGAAAGCCCAACTAATCTCCCTTTTCTCTGCTTCTCTATCGGAAGCTTGCCGGTAACTATAGAAATAAAAATAATATTGTCGATTTCCAACACAATTTCCATTGCAGTAAGAGTAATAAGACTGATAATTCCATCTGGGCTGAGAAGGACATCGAAACCGTTCATAGTGGAGAGATTATGCGCAAAAGTAATATTTACGCTTCATTGCAAAGGAGAATTACAAAAATCTTTATTTCACAATTTGGAGAAAAAATAAATAGGCAGTTCAATTATTGGCTGAATACCGATAATGGCCAATGATTTTAAAATTAAACAAACAATCTTCCAGCACTTGTCCGGCGCCTATATTGTGAACTATTTTAAACCTCATTTTGTCTGAAGACTTCAAATTGGACACCATGCCGATATGGGTAATTCCCCCACCCAAATTCCAACAAACGATATCTCCGGGTAAATAGTTAAGTGCTGTTTCGGAAATATCTAATTCTTCACCGAATCGGCTAAAAAATTTCATGAGGTTAAGAACGCGTCTATGGTCAATATTGCTGTCAGGCTTTCTTAATCCCCATTTAGCAGGGTAAATACTAAAATTTGCCTTCATGTCCTCATGAACCAATTGCTGCAGGTCGATGCCAAGTTTTCTGTACGCTCGTATTACAACATCGGTACAAACACCTTTATTGGCTGGCACATCTCCTCCCGGATATTCAATGGAGAAATAAGATGGATCGTAAACTACATGATCTTTTGTAAGTTCCAAAGAAGTAGCAGCGAGTTTATCATAAAATACGCCTGCTGATAAATTTTGATCTTGAGCCGCTGACCCGCAAGAACAAAGGAATGCTATCAGAAAAGTTAAATGGAATGATCTCAAATTTCTCATTATAATGGCATTTGAACGTATAATTCCTTATTAAATTGCTTGTTGAGTATCCTATTACCCCCAAAAATCTTGCGTTTAATTCGTTCAAAACTTCGGGTATCTTCATTTGCTAGTCTTCTTCTCAAATGTTTGAATGTCCTATCTTTGCGCGCATTAATGAAACAAAAAATGAAATCTGCATTCATTCTTATTCCATTTTCGGCCATTTTATTGGCATCATGTGGTGGAAACAGTGAACCTCAAGAGGTAATCCCTGCTGAAGACTCAACGAAGGTTATTCTTTCCTATGAAAATGAAAAGCATTTGGCAAATGTTCGTCAGCTCACCTTTGGCGGCGATAATGCCGAGGCGTATTGGAGTTTTGACGATGCCAGTTTGGTGCTTCAAATCACAAATCCGAACTGGAATATTCCATGCGATCAGATTTATTTGATGAATGCTACGGCTGAGCGTGATAGTATGCCGCTTCCTATGCTCAGCACCGGTAAAGGCCGCACCACATGTGCTTATTTCATGCCAGATGATAAAAGTGTACTTTATGCTTCAACTCATCATGTGTCTGAAGAATGTCCTGAAGTTCCCGAAAGAGGTGAAAAGTACGTTTGGGCATTGTATGATAGCTTCGATATTTTCGTAGCTGATCTTCAGGGAAATGTTACAGCTCAATTAACCAAGGAGCCTGGATACGATGCAGAAGCTACTGTATCGCCAAAAGGAGATAAAATAGTGTTCACATCTACCAGAAGCGGTG
>JBDNHP010000481.1:0-13452 GCA_041688765.1 Flavobacteriales bacterium | reverse complement strand
TCCCTAGCATTCTTGCAGATTCAAGATAAGGGCCAATTCCTGCTCTAAAAGCTAATCTTACAGGTAGATAGACGTAAGGATAAAGCGAAAAAGTGAGAACCAAAGCTAATCCCGGTAAATTCAAAATATCGAAATGCCATGCCTTTTCTGCTCCGGCGAGTTTGCTCACTTTGCTCAACAATCCGCCATAGCTGAACATTTGAGCTTGGGTGAAAGCCATGATATAAGTTGGAAAAGTAAGCGGTAGAATCAATGCCCATTCCAAAATTTTACGAGATCGAAAATCATAAACAGATACCAGCCAAGCCAGCCAAGTGCCAATTGCAATGCTAGCCGGAACAACCATGCACAATAAAAGAATGGTATTGGAAGTTTGTCCTGGAAGTGAATACTCCAAAATAGAAGCCCAAGCTTCTCCGCCGGGAATAAAGAAGAAAGTCAGTAAAATGAGTAGGGGCAGAAAAAGGCAGGCAATCAATAAAATACTGATTCCTGCCCAAATTGGATAAGTAAAATAAGACCTTCTATGCATGCTGGACTATTCCCATCCGGCTTTTTGAAAAGCTTCAACAGCCTTAGGATTGTTGGTTCCCAGCAAACTTAAATTCAATTCATCTTGTTTGAAATCACCCCAAGAAATAAGCAATTCAGAAGCTTTAACTCCCTTTCTTACAGGATACTCGTAATTAGCATCGGCATAAGCGCGCTGAGACTCTTCATTGAGAAGGAACTCCACTAATTTTATTGCATTTTCCTTGTTGGGCGCATTTTTAAGCAATCCAGCACCTGAAATATTAACATGAGTGCCATTGCCGCTCTGATCAGGAAATACAACATAAACTTGATTTGCGGCTTCCACTTCTTCTGTATTTTCAGAATTGAAAAGTAATCCGAGGTAATAGGTGTTTACAATAGCCACATCGCCTTCTCCAGCAGCAATTGCCATTACCTGATCACGATCATTTCCTTTAGGATTTCTTGCCATATTTTCACGAACAGATTTCGCCCAAATGGTTGCTGCACTATCTCCTACATTAGCAATCATAGCAGCTAGCAAACTTTGATTGTATAAATTATCGGAAGATCGGCACAAAACCTTGCCTTTCCATTCTGCTTTGGCGAGATCAGCGTAATTCTGAACGCTTCCTTGTGGGACGCGATCTTTGGAGCAAACAATTACTCTGGCGCGCATAGTTAAACCAGTCCAAAGATCGTTTGCATCTCTCAAATAGGATGGCACTTGCTCAATTACTACCGCTGAATTCATTGTTTGAAGAAAGCCTTTTTCAGCAGCACGAGCCAATCTGCCGGCATCTGAAGTAATTAGCAAATCTGCAGGTGAATTAGCGCCTTCTTGCTCCAGTCGTACCAAAAGCTCATCAGCACCAGCTTTTACAACGTTAACAGATATTCCGGTTTCGGCTTTGAATTTATCAAATAGGCTTTGATCGATATCATAGTGTCTGTGACTGTAGATATTAACAACCTGTGGGATCGTTTCTACTTCGGTTTTAGGCTCAGAACCGCAGCCAAAGAGGGCTAAAAAGGGGAGGAGCAGTGCAATTTTTTTCATAATACATGTGGATTTTAAGACTACAAAGATAGACGCCCGATTTTAATACCGAATCGCTTAAAAAGGGTATTTTGAAAAAATAGAGAACCTGAGATTCTAGTTCCGAATTAATCGCTAAGGTATGAGTGCATTGGCGGGAAGAGAAATTATCAAGATAGTCTTAGGTCTTTGGTTATAAAAATAGTTACGCCACTAAAATCCAGTTTCCATTGGAAGCCAAATTGATGCGTAGATTGAACGGTCATTATCAAGCTTTAGTAAAACAGATCACTGTTTTGCATCAGTACCAGCGCCATAAAGATGATATGGGCCGATTGAAGACAGAACCCGAGGATTTAATTATTGCTTTTGAAATTATGTTTGAGGCCATTATTCTCAAACTGGATGAATTGAGTTCTTCACTACGGCAATTTTTTAACCAATTGAAAATACATGTAAAACTGGAAGCCGGAAACCTTAATGCAGATGAAGTTCTGTTTACTCAACGTCAAGTGCGTTTGTCATTAAAATTAAACAAATCGCAATGCTTCCGTTATTTTGAAGAATTAGAAAAACTCGAGTATATTCAGCACATGGGAGGGTTTGCCAACCGGGGATTTAAATATCAAATTGTGCATTGGGACGATATGGAGCATATACGGGATAAAATAAAAAGGGATCTTGAATATCAGCGGGCTCAAATTGATGCTGCCCATTAATTATTGGTTTCTGGCGTTCCAAATCCGATGGAACACCAAAACCCTTATCAGCACTGCAAAAGGCCCCTAGCGTTCCATAATTTCAAAATACATAGAGATCAAGTACAGCAAACCTCCAAAAACTGGCTAAGGTTTGGCTATTTCACATTGTTGTAATGTGGTTCATTTTTGATTCGGATTATCCATATATTTGAGTTATAACCCCTTAAAAAATCAATGTCTTATTCCTCAATTCCATATTTTAAACCAAGTTTGCCACCAGAATGCACAGGTGGCTACCTTTTCGGATTTAATGGAATGGAGGATGTAGACTAAGCAACAGGGGTAGGCAATTGGCAAGATTATGGAATGCGCCAACATGAAACCAGATTAGCCAGATTCATATCTACAGATCCGCTAATAACACAAAGACAAAAATACCCTTAGTATTCGCCATATCAATTTGGGGGTAACAATCCAAGCTGGAAAGTCGATATTGATGGTCTCGAAGATACTGATGCGATTTACTTATTCATGCAAAATCAGGCGACACTTGAAATAAAAATTATACAAGAAGAAAATACTCGAATGAAAAGCAATATTGAAGTTATGGACAATTTGATATCCGACTTGGAAGACATGAAAGAAGTAACACGAAATATTGATGCTGTTTTTTCACAATGGACTTCAAATGCGTCGGGCACCGTGGAAGAAATATGCGGAGAACTAATTAAATCATTGACCATACCTAGCACAGAAGATGTTGGACATGACATTAATACTTTCAAAATTTATCGATATTTTATTGAGAATAACGTAAAAGACAACAATCTTGAAATATCAAGGCTTGAGACGGAAAGTAAATTCCGAGAAGATAATATGGGTTTAGTAAAGTCCATCATTGTTAAAGTTCAAGATGACTGCGCTGGTAGCGATAACAAAGAAATGTCAAACGAGTCCAGAGACTGTATCGAACAAGTGAGCAAATAAAATGACTGATTATATTAAAATATCATTTTCAACTATTTGTATTATAGTTTCAATTATTTCAAAAGTTATTCTCAATAAATAGGTTGCGAAAAATTTAGTATTTTTGAAAAGTTTGACTCATTACATTGGCAACGCTTGTTCATACTATCATCAGGATATCAAATATTTGTACCTCCTTGTAATGATTCTGTGCAAATAGCAGTAAGAAATGGTGTTATTTCAGATGTCACAATATTCTCGCCGCAAGCTGAACTAATTGAATATTATACCAATGAACATAATGAGTATAAATATACTAGTTCACGAATTCTAGATGATTGCTTGGAAGAATGTAAATTTTTCAGTAATTACATGGTATATTTCTTTCATTGCAACAGCGATAATAATAAATCTTCCTATATTCGAATATCTGCATTCATAGAATGAATAACACAATTAAAATAGGCATCTTAATTATAAAAGTAATAGGTACTTTGACAATAACTTTTCTACTTTATGTATTTTTCAGAATTATGTTCTTAATGATATCAGCAGAGTGGTTTGAATTGTCATTTAAAAAAAAAATATTTCTCTTTGTTCCTTTGCTTTTATTCTCACTTGCAGCTTCGATAATTCCTTATAGAATTGCATTGAGCCTATTATCAGGAGTTAAAACGAGGAAAATTGTTTTAATAATATTAATAACTTTGTTCTTAATCAAGTTTTTACTCACAATGAATAAATTTGAAATTTATGAAATTATTTGTCTTATTGCCATGGACATTGTTGCAGCTTTCTATGTGATTATGTACGGCCATAATCATATGCAGAAAAATAAAACTAATTAGCAATATTTATCTGTAAGTATAAGATTACCTGTGATTTAATGACAGCTTTGAATGAGTTGATTTTCGTTATTAACTATTTCCCTTCAATTCCCAGGCAACTTTTTCGATATATTTGAATAAGAACGTCAAAACTAGTGCTTAACATAGCTAAAGTTTCCATGACCAACGCCCTCCGCACATATTGCAATGATAGTTTACCGCCAGAATGCACAGGGGAGTACCGCTCCGCGTTTAATGGAATGGAATCAGTACCCACTATTTACGGGGAAGGTAACGCTTATGATTTTGGAGCAAGGATGTATGATGGAAGGCTTGGAAGGTGGTTGTCATTGGATCCTGCTCAACAAGAATATCCAATGTTGAGTGCATATTCCCTTGTTGGAGATTGTCCATTGAATTTTATTGACCCTGATGGAAAAAAGATTAAACCCACAAACAGCGATGCACAAAGATTATTAAACTTAGAATTTGATAGAGTGCTTCAAATTTTTCCAGAAATTAGATCACATGTACAATTAGTTCAAATTGGAACTGATCAAAATGGACGGGCTGTAAATGCATTTGTGTACGTTGAGCAATTAACTCCTGATAACAATAGTCCAGAGCTTAATGTGATCAGAGCGAAACGACTCATTATAGATTCGCAGCTTTCACCAGAATAAAAATTAACGGCTATATCATATTTGAATGCAGTTGATGATATAGATATCTATGAAGTCCAAACTCCCAGAGATCCAAGCAATGATAGTTCATTCGGTGTCTTAAGCGAAAATGGCGATCTTGCAAAAATTGCAGCGCAGTCTCAAAGGCAATCAAGTCAAGGTATGAGTACTGAAGAGAGTGTGAGAAGCGCTGCTATGAGCCAATCCGGAGAAGCCGAATTTAATTATTATCCAAATAAGGGGGCATCTTCAATTGATGGTAATAGTTCCAATCCGGAACAAATGAACGTGATTGGCATCTATACAACAATTCCTAGTTCCAATAATTCTGAGACATCGAACATGGTCGACAATCTGATGTACCACTTAACTGATAGCGCAAAATTTACGGACAAACAACCTGGTCTAAAGCACAGTGTAGATGATAAAGGGAATTATTCTAAACAAGAACCTCCTTCCAAAAAATAGCTAATGAAATTATCATTAAGATTTACTCTGCTGTGTAGTGCTCTGTTTGTAGCCACATGTAAGATTGAGCATGAGGTTAAGGATTCTGTCTCATTTAAAGAAAATGCGAGTGCTGTTGAAGCTGTGAATAATTATAGTGTAGTATACAAAGATGACATAGCTTAGGTAAAGTTTAAGAAATTCCAAACTGATGATTATATTGACCATTCTTGGAAAATGTTACTCTATGGTCAAGACTCGGCAGATGCATATAACCGAGAAATCTCAATTGGGGTTGGTAGAGATGGCGAAATTAAATATATCACTGTTCGAGAAAAAAAAAGGGTATTTTACCAAGTGCAAATCGATTCTTTAAATAACTATAAAATAAAGCATTCTTTTTGGAACTCATATTAATAAGTACCGCTAAGCATTTAAAAAAATCGTAGCAGAAATCAAATTGCTTCCATTATCAATGCCTATGTTTACTCAAATATCTATCACGCTGATAGAGAACATTAAGTAACATAGCAGCTATCCAAAGTATGGCTCCGAATCCTGGCATTACATATAAATAATTACCGGGGCGTTCATGCGGAATGCGGTAGATACCAATTACTCCAACGGCTAAAATCGCAGCAGCAATGCTAAGAAAATAACGTAGACGACGTTTTTTAGGCGAAAGAAACACGGATAGAAAGTAAGTTGGATTGGCCAACCAAACGAGTCCGATCATAAACTCGTTTTCCAAAAAACCCAAAGCACCGAGAATTAAAGCATGCACACCCAAATTTGATGAACCGTAAAAGGCCGGTACAAAAAAAGCGAGAACATAACATACTAATGATGCTATCTTGAGCCTGTCTCTAAGAACAGAAGGATATTTGGAAGTTGAACTAATAGAATTAATTTTTGGCTTTCTGCGCTAAAATAACATTTAGTTGCCAATTTCTTAACTCTTCTTAAAAATTATTATGACAAATATTGGGTTTACAAGAGATGAATATCAGCTTTTATTGAAACGTAAAAGGATCTTCCATCTGAAGGCAGAATTCCCGGACCAGGATAACCATTAGCCCTACGACTAAAATAGTAATTATTGAATAAATTGTTACAGCCCCCTTTAAATTCAAACCATTTATAAGATTTACTCAATGACAAATCCTGCACGTACCATGTGGGAATAGCCCCTGTTACAGCATCAGGATCTGTTTTAAATTCAGAATTATCGGCATCCGTATATTGGAGTCCGGTGCCTGAAAAGAGGTAGTTTATTTTCCATTTCTCTTTTTGAATGCTCAATCCGGCGCGACTTGTCCAAAGCGGAACATATTCTAAGCGATTGCCTTTAAATCGATTTTCATCAGCGTATTGAGCATGCGTATATGAAGCATTTGCAAAAGTCTTGAGCATTGTATTTTCTGCTATTTCCCATTTAAACTCAGTATAAAACTCTAATCCTGCAATTATTGCATTCCCAACATTTGTTCGGAGATTCACTGGCAATGTACCAAGCCAAGGGTCTGTCTCTGTCGAATTGATCAATCCAATTCTATCTTTATACAAAATACCAAAGGCTGTTATTTCCGTGAAAATGTTTTTCTTTCTGAATTTTAATCCCAGATCAGCACTGTATCCTTGTTCATCCTGAATGTTTGGAGCTATGCGCAGCCCGGGTAAATTAATATACAAATCGCTAAAGTTCAAAGCTCGGTAATTTCGTGTGAAATTGAGATAAAGGATTTTGGATGCCGAAGGCTTAAATTCTAATCCGAAACCGGCTAATAAAATCCTTCTGACATTCGATCTGGAATCGTGGATTTGTATGGGGTATCCGGGCAATACATTTCCGGCTCCATCCATTTCTGTGAGGGTATAATATCCATCAGATCCTGTGTTGATATATTCTAAACGTATTCCTGTGCTTAGAATCAATTTTTCAGATAAAAACAAAGCCTCTTCTGCAAAAAAAGCATGATTTTCTGAACTGAAATCAAAATCAGAACCGCTGAGATATTCGTTTTCCAGAAAGCGGAATGAAGGACCATTTCCATCATCAGCCTTGCCTTGCCTGCTATTGGTGCTGCCTGAAAAATGATAGCTCCCCATCACTAAGGCACCCACATGCTTGAACAACAAATGCCGGTTGACCATACGCTGTTCAAATTCCAGATTATTGAAATTACCTGAAATTAAATCACGCTCATTGCCCAAATCTGTTCTGCTGATTTTACCTAAAAAACCCAAGGCATTCCTTTCAGCATCAAGCAAAGCAAAATTGGCAGTATATTCCAATTTTGCACTTTTTCGATATTCCAATTGTAGAGCTAAAATATTCCAGTCGATGCTGAACCAATTTCTATTTCGGAATGATTGTTGAGGATCTATTAAAAATTGAGTATCGGTAAGTCCTCCAGCTTGTTTACTCAGATAATTTAGATGACTGAATTCCACGCCCAGATGCAGCTTTTCACTAATGCTTTTTCCGATGCTAAAAAATAGCTGTTGAGAATCAAACTCACTATTATCTCTCCAACCATCACCACTTCTCACTTGACCTGAGAAATAGTAATCATAACCCTTATATGTGCCGTCAAGACTATTGAAACTATGCCAGGTATTGAATGATGAATATCCATTTTCAGATTGAAGATGTAATTTTTCATCCATTCTTCCCTTTTTCATTTTATATCTGATCATTCCACCAAACTGGCTCCCATATTGCAAGGCACTGGTACCTCTAAGAATTTCAATGCGTTCTACGCTATTGATCATTGGACTGTAATAGCTTTCAGGATAACCCAATGGATCAGCACTGATATTGTAGGCACCTTGACGCGTATTAAAATTGGAACTTCGATTTGGATCCAAACCCCTGCCCCCAATATTGATTTGTAAGCCGCTCGGATCTTCCCAAATATTGAGTCCGCCAATCTTTGCAAATTGTTCTCTGGCCTGGTTTGAACTATTGTTACCGGAATTTTCGGACGGTATAATGATCTCGGTTTTTCTGCCGGCGTAAATACCGAAATTATCAACCGTACGCATTTGCATCAATCCCTCATTTCCCTCACGCGCCCCTTGAATTTCAGCACGATCTAATTCTAAATGCAAGGCTGGCAAAACCTGGCTGGTGTCTTGGGCAATACTTTGCACAAAAGCTGTAATACAGAGGATGGATGCGAATACTTTAATATTCATAAGGCATCATCCAATTTGCGCGAGGTTCATGCTGATTAATGCTAGCGAGGTCAATTTCAGGATTGATGTAGCGCACTGCAGATCGACCGTTGAAACTGATAAAGCTATCGGCATAAACAGCAATATCAATTCCTTGTTTCTTGTATTTTTCAGCAATAAAATGAGCGTATTGCAAAATCATATCAGGTTGCATGCTCATTTGCTTTTGTTGAAATGCGCTGAGTTGACTGGAAGGATCTTCAATGCCATGAACTCCTGTCGATTTGTCAACTACATTATATTGAATACTCCCATTCTTTTCAACCAACATTACTCTCCATGAAAATCTAAAGCCCTCTTCAAACCAAAGGATTTCATTATTAAATGTTAAATATCGAAGTGGGACAATAATTTGAACTAAAAAGAAAGCAATGAATATCATTTTCCAGGCTTTGTTAGGAATATGATTTTGAATAGAAAATGTGGCTTTAGTTTCAACTATTTTCAAAACTCTTTCAGCATACATAGAAGGCATAAAAACTAGACTACATCCAATCATCACCCAAGGAAAAACTCCAATTGGAAACAATATCCAAGTGATAAAATGAAAAGCTATAACTGCAGAAAATCCTAACCAAAATGTCTTTCTATTGATCAGTAAAAATGGAATACACAAATCGTAAATCATCCCAGCCCAGCTAAAAATATAGGCAGTACTTTCATATTTTAATAAAGATCCAATAATAGGTACATCGATCCTGGCAGGCAGCCATATTTTGAGAGGCATAGCTTCCAGAAGCCATTCAGAATGGACTTTTGCTAGTCCGGCAAAAATATATACCAAAGACAATTGAAGTATAAAACTTAATCGGAACCAATTAGAATCTTTTTCTCTCAGGATTGATGGATTTCTCCATGAGTCAATAGAAAACCTTCGATGAGCAGGACTTATCAGCATGAGAAAGGCAAAAATGCTCACAAAATAATAGTGATTTAAATAATACGTTTTATCAATTAATTCGATGTAGGTAAAAAGAATCAGAAATAGGAATGAAGAGAAACGGAAAAATGCTCCCAAAGCCATCCCCAAAGCTGAAATGGCAAGGATGATGTAGGAAGCAATCATGAGTTCATGATTAAATGGTTTTATCCAAGTCATTCCCCAATAGGAAAAGAAAAAATTAGGTTGAATGTATAATGATTCAACCCAACCATAATATAGAAAACGCAATGCAGAAAAACACATTATCAAACCAAAAACAATTCTCAGGATCACAAGCGGGGCAAGTGATACCTGAGAATTAAATCGATCCTTTAGCTTGTCAATCACCATCATTATCGGCGAAGGTTATACTCACTCCGAGTGCTGATGGCATTTCGGTTTTTAGCATTACTAAATTTTCCTGAATATCGAAATAGGCTTGTTCTATTGGATCGGGATTACTGCCTATCTGGTCCGAAAGTGGGTCAATGAGTTCAAGCATCAAAACATAGCTTTCATCAAATCCTTGAGGAATGGCATCCGAGAGTATGATTCCATTATTGCTCATAAATCCGGTGTTGTAAAGCAAATCATCGAGTCCCAATCCATTGCCACCCATGAAATACCATTTGATGGCTTGCAACTGTTCTCTCGCTAATTCTGATGAATATCCTGCATGATAAGCTTCTACTTTTTCAGGTAATGCAATGCCCAACGTGAGCAATCCCAAAGGCAACGCAATTCTGTTGCGCTTCAATTCCTCATAATCTTTAATAAGCTCATTTACCAGCAAACTAACGGAACTTCCATTTGCTGCGCCCGCAGATGTTACAAAGGTTTCTCTGTAATTTGTCCAATCATTTCGAATAGCGGTTAGAATGCTTTTCATCTGTGAAGCAGTCTGGAGCAGCAAGTTTTTGCGATTTTGAGCAAAGTCTCCGGAAATATATTTGTCTAAAATTTCCTGATCGCTCAAGCCGCGTTCGTTAATAAGATAATCGATGCATCCTAATCCTTTTTCATCATTGGCCACTGAGTTGAAATCGCCATTCTGTATTAGATCTTCAATACCAATGGCATCCACAGGAAAGGTGTTGAATTTCGGCTTCATTTGTCTGCTCTCAGCCGGACCGAAAGTGAATGCTGATAAATGTTGCCATTGTAACCATGCAGATTTGAGAGTTATTCTGCAATTAGCCAATGTTGCTTCATCCGGATTTGAGCTCAAAGTGATACAGCTTTCATTTAATTCATCCAGTTTAATTTGGAATTCATTAAATGATGGAATGATCACAGCATCAGCCATATTGGCCATGGTGGCGCTCGTTTCTACTTCCTCTTCCTGATTTTTATCTTTCTTACAAGAGAATAGAAAGAGAGATAGAATTACTATGAATGAAATCCTCATAAATTAGCAAATTCTTCAAGTGTAATCGACGTATTGTTAATCAAGAAAAGCTGAGCATTTGCAATATCATCTGCGCTGGTTTCATAGAAATTATCACCAATGATTAACAGTACTTCAGCCACCTGAGCAGGACTTAATGAATGCCCGTCATTATGAATTAATTGAGCAATAAATGCAGTAAATTCAGAAAGGGCATGGCATTTCAGAGCAGGGTCGTTAATAGAGAGATCCGCTTGTTTCAAATAGTACAATGAAGTGCCGGCTATGATTCGGGACCATTGATATCTGATTTCCTCACATGCGTTAAGTTTAGCAGATTCATTTTCATTGGAAATAGCATTGCGCGCCTCAATAAAGGCATTGAATAGCGGAGTTGAAATATCTAAGGCAGTGTTTCTCGCTACCGCATATTTGCCATGAAAACGGGCATCAACTGTATTGCTGGCGAAATCTATCGGAATTCCAAGGTAGCCAAAGGCCTCGTCAAATTTGTGCTCAGCTTCCGAATACCATTGTCCTGCGTCTCCATTTACAGGAGCTGAATTATCGAATGTACCAAGCTCAGTGCCATTTAAATAAGTTGCTGTTGCCTGATAATAAAATACATCACCCATCAAACCTTTTTCTATAATTTGAGCCCATTCAAGCCCATTGGCATCGAGCAAGTATTTTTTAGAAGGATCAGAAATGCTTTGTACCACGCCTGCCTGACCATTTGTACCGGCAGTTACAGACATAGAAGCAGATTCAAGAGCATCGAAATGATCGAAATAAAGGTCTACGGTTCCCAAAAAACATTTGTCTTCCAGTTGTTTTCCACTAGCTGAAGCATCGGCGCTGAAATGTGAACTTCCTGCACCATTCGCGTTAGAGAACATATCGCGCAGTATGTCTGCCGAAAGCTGAACCCCTGAGGTATTGGCGCTTTTCATATAAGTGGTCATTTCCTGCAATTGATAAAGACGCTTAGTTTGTCCTGAGTAGTCCACCGTTAAACGGTTAGAAGCATCCGTAAAGCAGTATTCTCCGTTATTGCATAAGTCGGAAATTGGCGTTGGAACAGGATCCGGTTCGTTTTTGTCTTTTTCGCATGCAGTAGCGAGAAGTGTGAGGGAGAAAAGGAGTGTTATATATCTGGCTTTCATTTTATTTAGATTAATTCTAATTAGTGACAAAAGTACAGTTAGCACAAGGCTTGTCACAATACCTTGTTTAAGGTATTTTGGAAAAGAGATGTGAAGAGAGGATTGTGGAGAAAGAGCCTTTATGAAATACGATTGAGCTGGTTACTAATGGATTGGAAATTTCAGCGATCGAAAAATTGCATTGAATTGTTCCCCAAAATTTTAAGCATTTTAAAGGGAGTGAAATTTTATTAATGAGTTTGGAAGAACTTTTTTAGAAATTGTAATCACAGGCTTTATAGTCCAAATTATTGATTTCCATTCTGATTTTTTGTTACATCCAAAGCTCCTTCCATCCAAGCAATTAAATCCTCAAAAAAATCGTCAGAGGTATAATCTGCAAAAAGCTCATGCCTACCTTCCGGATAAATTCTAAATTCTGGGTGACGATGATGCGCCCTAAGTTCATTCAAACTATGCATAATACCTTTATCAAAACCGGCAATGGAATCCTGATTTCCCAAAAGTAAAAGCAAATTCAGATTTGGGTCCAATTTTTTGATGTTTTTGGATTGATGAACACTGTCTATTGCCTCCAACAAATTGGTGTAAAATCCCCAGGAACAATTCATCTGACAAAACGGATCATTAATATAGTAACGCACTTGAACTGGATCGGAAGAAAGCCAGTCGAAAGGAGTAAACCGAGGTTTGAAAAATCGATTCGCCAAAAGATGTATACCTATTTTTTGAAATGGAAAAGCTTTCAATTCATTACGTTCGGAAGCAAAAATGGAAGCGAATATTTTGGCTAAAGGAACCAATACTTTAGGTTTAGAAGGATACCCGGAAAGTATGGTCCATTGGGGATTGATTAGATGATCTTGCAAGGTTCCCATGGTTACTATACTGCCCATGCTATGACCGAAAACAAAAATGGGAAGTCCCGGATTTTGAGATTCAATCACATTATATACACAGGTCAGATCTTGTTTCACATGTTTCCAACTGTCTTTCTTTGGCCAAGCTCCTAAGTTTTGCCCCGCAGGCACTGACAAGCCATGATTTCGCTGATCATAAGCGTAAACGGAAAAACCATTTAGTTTAAGAATTTTGGCAAAATGATGATATCTAACGCTATGTTCTGTCATGCCATGAACAATGAGCAATGCGGCCCTGGGATACTTTGCCGCCCATATTCTGCATTTTAATTCGAAATTGCCGGCACCAGCGATGCTAATGATATTCGATTGGTCAATTTCGGCCTTATTCATGCCTTAAAATTACTTAGGCAGAGCTTTGATTAGCAATTTAGAGCTAAAAAATTATCAAAGACTCTGATTATATGGCTTAATAGAGGCTCGCAATGCTATTCTTATTCTTTAAACTGATCAAGGTCATTAGCTGTTAAAATGGGTATCATTACATTTGGGACAACAATATGACCATGAGCGAAGAACACATCAAAAATGTAAGGAAGGATTATCAAAAACATGAATTGACAGAAGATTCTATTGCCAGAGATCCTTTTACTCAGTTTGGCTATTGGCTAGATGAAGCCAAAGCAATCGACCCTGAAGAC